>CANETG010000056.1 GCA_947440875.1 Bacteriovoracaceae bacterium | reverse complement strand
GTTTCCTGACATGGCCTCGATCGGCCTTGAGCTCGAGGACGCGGCCAAAAGAGAAGATAAGGAAACTCTCATGTCACTGGTACTCAAAATGGAATCTGCGATTTCCAAAGCTCAAAACATCTTTCGGCGAGCGGAGAAGCAATCTTAGTGCCATCACTTGAGTGACTCTTTTATTAGCTGATGTTTATTCTTGCCCCGGCCGATGAGAATTTGTGCCCCGAATTCCTCACTCATCAAACGCTCGTCATTTTATCTTCTGAAAATCTCTTACAGACTTACTTGGCCTGACATTTGCTTTGATTCCTTCGTCACAAATTGCGGGAGCAGAGTGAAGTGCAGAACAAATCGAAAAAAGAAAATGAAAATATTCTTGATCCCAACAAACTCGTCAAGGAATCTTTGAGAGAATTGCTGGGGCAAGGTTTGGTAGAAGGCAAAAAGCGGAAAGAAATTAATCGCAACTTCCTTCAAAAATATACTCTGCGTGGTAGAGATAGCACACATCGATGAATGAGGTGTTCCAAGACAAGTAGCCGTGAATGCTATTATCTTACTAACCTCAGGGGTTGGTGGAGATGTCGCACTTAGAAAAAAAAAGACTCATTCAAAAGATTAGTCGAGTATTCGATTGGATCGTCGCTTTCGCGTCCCAAAAAATGCAATCAGGTGAAATCTTTATTGTCGATGATGATGAAGATATCTGTGAAGTATTAATGTGGGAGATCGAGCGAGAGGGATTCCGTGTGAGATCATTCGGAAGTGGTGCCGAAGCACTGATTGCACTCGCTCATTCCAACCCATCGCTTCTCATTGTTGACTTTCATTTGGGTGATATGAACGGATGTGAGTTTCTCCAAAAAAGAAAAGCGCTCAGAAATTCTAGCCCTGTGATTTTAATTTCGGGAAGTCCGGAGGAGCTAAGATCTCTCGCTCCTGAAGGAGAGTTCGTTTCGATTGTGGAGAAGCCCCTCGACCTCGAGGGACTTCTCCGAGAGATAGTACTACTCAGTGTGCCTTGTTCGCTGAAATCATCGACCGGAGCATCCAAGCTGCCTTCTCATGGACCTGCATCCTTTGAGTCAACATATCGGCCGTGACATCGTCTTCACATTCTTCTGTGACTGACATAAGCCCGCGGGCCGTCGACACGACTGTCTCGTGTCCGATGACAAGATTCTGAATCATCTCTTCGGCAGTAGGGATTGCTGATTCTTCTTTGATGGAAGAGACCTTCGAGAACGCAGCAAATGAGCCTGGAGCGTATTCCCCTAGAGCTCGAATGCGTTCCGCAATTTCATCGACCGCTTCAGCGAGATCTCTGTACTGTTCTTCAAAAAGAACGTGCAGTGCCTGGAACATTTTTCCAGTGACGTTCCAGTGATAGTTTTGTGTCTTCAAATAGAGTAGGTAAGAATCAGCAAGGAATTTTGAAAGACCGCGACAGAGCTCCTTGCGGTCTTGCTCATTGATCCCGATGTTAATATCTGGGCGAGTCGATGAAAAATCCGCTTCAATCTTGTTTGGCATAACGGCTCCTTGTTATTTCTGTTTCGTTTATTTGTAGTCGATGATGACTAATACTTTTCCCGCTTTTGTATAAGACACCTTTCCTCCGGGTAGTCTCGTTGCACTCACACCGCTACTGGCGACATCTTTCTTCAGATAAAATTCCTCATCCTTGAGGAGTTGACTCATCATCCTTGGTTTTTTTGCCATGTTAAAAATACCGACGGTTTCCGTCGCTCGAAGATCCTCTTTCATAAATTTCCGGATCACATTCGCTCGATCATTGGCGAGGATCACGTCTCGAGTCTTCGTCTTCTCACCAGCTTGGGGATACTCTCGATCAGACCAAGCAAGAATTTTAATCTCATCGATCTCTCTGCCCGTCCGTGAAGATTTTCGCGCGAGTTCATTAAGATACTTTTTATTTGCTTCACTTAATACCGACTGACCGCGATCGAACTGAACTGCGGTGTAATGACTGCCTTCCATCCCTTCCTTGGCAATACCAGAGCTAATAGTGCGTTTCCCATTCTCTGGATGAGAACAAGCCAAAAGGACGAGGGGCAAGATAAGAAATGCAAGATTGGATTTCATATTGCATAGATGTCAGCAACATCGGTGCCAGACTTTTCATCTTCATTTTGTAGACTTCTGCCTCACTCCACAATTGGCATCGGATGTGCTCGTTACGGACTCATCATTAAGGAGGATGCTTATGAATAACCAACAAGCTCGGAATGGAATGAATAAAAAAGGGGTGAAGGTGAATCCGTCTCGTGACATTGATCACGGGGAAAAGAAAAAAGTTTTTTCTCCCAAGGAAAAAGACGAGGAGACTCATGAAAATACCGGCGAAGAAATTAATCCCTCTGAACTTGATCATAGTGAAGTTGAGCTTGACCGCGGAGGCGTAGAATTTAGTGGTGGTGAGGGAAATGCATCTAAGAACAAAACGTCCTGAGACCTCAGCAAATATTAACAAAAAACATTACCCAGAGATGAGAATTTCTCTGGGTAATGTCTAAACTTATTTTTGAGAAACAATTTTCTGCATGGTTTGAAACGTAGCAGGGGAGGCGAGATCCTGGACTGAGCTCCAGGCCCTCGCAGAATCGTAAAGAAAGCCCATTGTCGGGGCTTTCTTCATCATCAAAATGTGATTCGGGTTTCAGTCAAAGAGTTCTGGATTTAAAAGTTGAATTTTTCGTTTCACCAAACAATGAGCACGAGACTTGATCTCTTTTAAGATCAACTGACTCTTGGAAAAAAAATCTTCTCCATGTTTATCAGATGAGAACTCATCCAAAAGAAAATTCACTTCGGTTTCGAGCTGAGAATTACTCAGCGTCTTCAAATACTTTTCAAAAGATTCAACTGAAAGACGGAGTTCCTTCAATTCTTTGAAAACTCCGAGATCAACCACATTCACATTAGACATTAGCCCCTCTTTTTTAAGACCTTCGCCTTCCTGGCCAGATCTCTCCCCGTGACAATCGCAAATGATGGGCCATTGCCTTTCAAGTGTTCACGTTGTCGTTATGAAAGAGCTTATAAAGAGTTTGCGAGGCTCTCGACAATACGGAGACGTTCTTTTCTTCAGTTATTGTAAAGATTACCCTTCACACGGTGCTCAAAGATGAACAATTTACAGGTCTTACAGAGTAAAAATTGGTGACACAAAGCACCCAATAAATAAAAAAGGGGCCACGAGGGCCCCCTTCTTTGTCACCGAACATTTCTGTCGGATATTCCAAAACTAACTTACGCGTTCTTTTTAAACCAAGTTTTTGAACCGACTGGATCTGGCTTCATTGTGTCTGAACCTTTTTTCCAGTTTGCTGGGCAAACTTCGCCCGACTTCGCTGTGTACTGGTACGCCTCAACGAGACGGAGTGTCTCGTCAACAGAACGGCCCACAGAGAGGTTATTAATTGTTGAATGCTGAATGACGTGGTGGTCGTCGATGATGAAAAGACCGCGTAGAGCGACACCTTCGTTAACGAGAACTTCGTAATCCCGGGCGACTTTTTTATCAAGGTCAGCGAGGATAGGGAATTTTACTTCGCCGAGTCCACCTTCAGTGCGAGGCAGTTTTGACCACGCAAGGTGAGAGAAAAATGAATCCACTGAACACGCAATGAGTTCGCAGTTCATTGCTTTGAATTTATCAGACGCGTCTGAGTACGCGATGATCTCCGTTGGGCAAACAAACGTGAAGTCGAGTGGGTAGAAAAATAGAACTTTCCATTTCCCTTTGTAATCATCTAGAGAAATTGATTTATTTTCGCCATTAACAAGAGCGTCTGCCTTGAAAAATGGTGCCGGGTTACCAACGAGACGTGCCATGTGAGGACTCCTTCTCAAAAATGAGTGTTTAGATAAAATTATTTGACTGCTATGGACTCCAAGAATCTAGTCGCAGATGATTAAATTTTCAAGACTATGTGACCCAAAACCTTGATCTATGACAAGAAGTGCCCATCTTGGAAGAAAGATCGCAAAGACATAAAATTTAATCTCAAGAATAGACGTGAAAACTCCGATAAGCCTGTCAAAAGGACTCAACATTTTCCGTCAAAAAGGACCAGCATGACTACTCCTATGGGCTACATTCCCAATCCGATCGTTATTGAACAAACCGCTCGTGGAGAGCGGCAATACGATATTTACTCGCGCCTTCTTCTGGATAGAATTATTTTTCTCGGAACCGAAGTCAATGATGTCGTGGCTAACCTTCTGGTTGCCCAGATGCTTTTCTTGGAGCAGAGTGACCCGGAAGCTCCGATTCATTTTTATATCAATTCTCCGGGGGGCTCGGTTTACGCTGGACTTGGGATTTACGATATTATGCAACACGTGACGTGTCCGGTTTATACGTACTGCGTAGGGATGGCGGCTTCCATGGGCTCGCTTCTTCTTCAGGCAGGGCATCCAGCACATCGTTACGCTCTTCCGCACGCTCGGATCATGATTCACCAGCCATTAGGTGGTGCTCGTGGGCAGGCGACGGATATTGAAATTCAGGCGAGGGAAATCCTCGATTTGAAAAAACAATTGAACAATATTTACGTCAAGCATACTGGACGGACGTACGAAGAGGTTGAGAAAGCTTGTGATCGTGATAACTACCTCGACCCAGGACGTGCCAAAGAGTTTGGATTGATTGATAACATCATCATCCCTAAGGGCAAGACGATTAAGAAAGAGACCAAGTAATAGCGAAAGCGAAAAAAGGCGAATATGAGTAAAGAGAAAGGCGGATCTTACGGCAGCTTAAACTGTAACTTTTGCGGGAAATCGCAGAAGGAAGTGAAAAAGCTCATTGCTGGTCCAGGTGTTTACATCTGTGACGAGTGTATCGAACTTTGTAATGACATTATTTTTGAGGATTCCGTCAAAACAGTATCGAAAACTTCTACCGACAACGTTCCGAAGCCTCACGAGATCAAGGCTCACCTCGATCAATACGTGATTGGGCAGAACCGCGCCAAGAAGATTATTTCGGTAGCGGTACATAACCACTATAAAAGAATTTCTTATAAGGCGAATGCTCGCGAAGACGAAGTGGAACTTGCTAAGTCGAACATTCTACTCGCTGGACCTACGGGTTCAGGGAAAACTCTCATCGCTCAATCACTTGCTAAGTTTTTGAACGTTCCCTTCGCGATTGCGGATGCAACGACTCTCACTGAAGCGGGTTACGTCGGTGAGGACGTTGAGAACGTTATTCTTTCTCTACTGCAAAACTGCGACTTCGATGTTGAGCGTGCTCAGCGCGGAATCGTATACGTGGATGAGATCGATAAGATTGCTCGTAAGTCGGAAAACCCTTCGATTACTCGCGACGTTTCGGGTGAGGGTGTTCAGCAGGCACTCCTTAAACTCGTCGAAGGATCAGTGGCGAACGTTCCTCCTAAGGGCGGACGCAAGCATCCTCAGCAAGAGTACATCCAGGTGGATACGAGAAACATTCTCTTCATCTGCGCGGGTGCCTTCGTAGGGCTTGAAAAAATTATTGAAAAGCGTATGACGAAGTCAAAGTCCGTAGGACTGACTTCTGTGAATACGAATAAAGAAGAAAAGACACATCTTGAAACTCTGGGTGCCATTGAGCCGGAAGATCTCGTGAGATTCGGACTTATTCCGGAATTCATCGGTCGTCTTCCTGTGACAGCGATGCTCGAGGAACTCGATGAATCTGCTCTCGTATCGATTCTCACAGAACCAAAAAACGCGGTCATTAAGCAGTATCAAAAGCTCTTTGACTTCGATGGAATCGAATTGGAATTTACTCCTGACGCTATTCTTGAAGTTGCCCGCACTGCACTTAAGCGTAAGACTGGTGCACGAGGTCTGCGCGCCATTCTCGAACAAGTGATGCTCGACGTGATGTACGATCTCCCAGGCAATGAGAAGGTTTCTAAGTGTATCGTCACAAAAGATGCCATCACTGGTCAGGGAAAACCAATCTTGGAAGAAGGGGATAGAAAGAAGAAGCCTGAATCGAAAGGGGCCAAGTCGGCCAAGAAAATCGAGAATGCCTCATAACTTCTGTCTTTCTAAATAGTTTTTAACTATAAGTAATCATTATAATCAGTTGGGCCCGGAATAAATTTCCGGGCCTTTTTTTTTCTATAAAAATTCTGGCGATTCGTGGGATACTTATTCTAACGGCACTTCATGAATGAAGACCGTGTTTTTCGTGAGACTGATGCGCAGGAGGTGCTATGTCCGATAAGAAGTCTGAAGCTCAAAACAACTTCCCTCTCCTTCCCTTAAGAGATGTCATCATCTTTCCCCACATGGTTGTTCCGCTCTTCGTAGGACGTGAGAAGTCGATCTCTGCGCTGGAAAAAGCTGCTAAGAATGGCAACGAACTCTTCCTGGTCACCCAGAAAGATGCTTCGGTTCTCAATCCTGAACGTGAAGACGTTTACGACATTGGTACGGTTGTATCGATCATCCAGATGCTGAGGCTTCCCGATAATACGGTGAAGGTTCTCATCGAAGGTAAGTACAGAGCGAAGATTAAATCTTTCCGCTGTGAGAACGACGGATACTACTCTGAAGTCGAAAAATGCGCTGACGTCGTGGAAAGTGATGTCGAAGTCGAAGCTTCCATGCGCTCAGTGAAATCAGTGTTCGAACAATACGTAAAACTCAATAAGAGAATTCCTCCTGAACTTCTAATGAGTATTTCTTCGATCACGGATCCTTCGCGCCTCGCGGATATCATCGTCGCTCACTTGACGATGAAAATTCCTGAGAAGCAAGAGATCCTCAACGCAGTGAATGTCGACACACGTCTTCAACTTCTCCTTGAGAAGATGCAAGGTGAAATCGAAATAATCAATGTCGAGAAGAGAATCCGTTCGCGTGTGAAAACGCAGATGGAAAAATCTCAGAAAGAGTACTACCTGAATGAGCAGATGAATGCGATTCAGAAAGAACTCGGTAACAAAGACGATAAGTCTGACCTTGGCGAGATGGAAGAAAAACTCAAGGCCAAGAAGATGCCAGAAGAAGCTCGTGAAAAAGCTTTCAAGGAACTTCGGAAACTGAAATCAATGTCACCGATGTCAGCGGAAGCAGCTGTCGTTCGGAACTACGTCGATTGGATGCTCTCACTCCCTTGGGATGAGTACACTCAGGATGACAACTCAGTAAATAAGGCAAAAGAAATTCTCGACAACGATCATTACGGATTAAATGACGTGAAAGAACGTATCGTGGAATACCTTGCTGTCCGATCGCTCGTGAAAGACGACACTAAAGGAACACTCCTTTGTCTCGCCGGTCCTCCGGGTGTTGGTAAGACATCGATTGCAAAGTCTCTCGCTGAATCCCTCGGCCGTAAGTTCGTTCGTATTTCCCTCGGTGGAGTCCGTGATGAAGCTGAAATCCGCGGGCACCGTCGGACGTACGTCGGTGCGATGCCAGGGAAAATCATCCACGCTCTGAAGAAAGCGGGGACATCAAATCCAGTGATCCTTCTCGATGAGATCGATAAAATGAGTTCTGATTTCCGCGGAGACCCAGGGGCTGCGATGCTCGAAGTTCTCGATCCGGGTCAGAACAAGACTTTCGGCGACCATTACATCGAGTGCGAATACGATCTCTCTAAAGTGATGTTCATCATGACTGCCAATGACCTCGGACAAATCCCGGGGCCACTTCGTGACCGTATGGAAATCATCCACATCGCTGGGTACACACCAGACGAGAAAATGCAGATCGCCAAAAAGTATCTTCTTCCGAAATCATGGGAGTCGCATGGTCTCAAGAACTACCCGGTCACTGTGACTGATAAAGTTCTCATGCAGATCGTTCGTGGATATACGAAAGAAGCTGGAGTCCGCGAACTTGAGCGCCTCATGAACACAATCGCACGTAAAACAGCGACTGAAGTCGTGACTGAAGATATCAAAGAAGGTCGCAAGTTTACTGTGACTGAAAAGAATCTTGAAAAGTTCCTTGGTCCCGTGAAATTCGATCGCACTGGCATCGAAGAGCAGCCACAAATCGGTCTCGTGAATGGACTTGCCTGGACTTCGGTCGGTGGCGAACTCCTGAACATCGAAGTTGTAACTGTTCCAGGTAATGGTAAAATTCAAGTCACTGGTAACTTGAAAGACGTCATGAGAGAGTCTGCTTCGGCGGCACTTTCCTATGTCAGATCAATTTCGAGTCGTCTCGGTGTAGACCACGAGTGGTATTCGAAAAATGATATTCATATCCACGTTCCAGACGGAGCGACTCCTAAGGATGGCCCTTCTGCCGGGATTACCATGGCAACTGCGCTCACCTCTGCGATTGCTGGTATTCCGGTTCGTCAGGATGTCGCGATGACCGGTGAGATATCTCTGCGCGGTCGCGTCCTTCCTATCGGTGGTCTGAAAGAGAAGATTCTTGCTGCGAAACAGGCCGGCATCACGACTGTGATCATCCCTGAGAAGAACAAGAAAGATCTCGTGAAGATTCCTGGTGAAATCATGGATGGAATGGAAATCAGACCTGTGTCGGACGCTGAAGAAGTTCTCCGCGTCGCTCTGAATCTCACCAAGCCAGAAGAGTTCATGAAGGCACGTGCCCTCAAAGTACTCGACGGCGAAGCGAACCTCGAAGTCGCGAACTAAGTTTTAAATTTCAAAACCCGCTCTTCGGAGCGGGTTTTTTTTATCAAAAATTATTCATGGAGTCATTGTGTCGGACTTTCTGTCCTCGGAAGATTTTTTTGACCAACTTAGAAAAAATGGTGCAAATCTCGATTTTACAGAGACGACAGTTTATGTTGAATTTCGTTGGATAGAGGTTACTTATCCCCGAATGAGAAACTATCCTCGTGCAGAATTAAAAATTCTCCTGGATAAGATTCCGCCTCTTGCTCGACTGCTCTGAAAATTTTCTGAATTGAATCATCTCTTCTTCCAGGTTCTAACATTTTGTAATTTGCCACCTGGTTGTTTATATATGCCTCATTCAAGAGGTACGTGTGCAAACGAAAATGAAATTGAGCGGCGGTCGTTGGGGTGGTTTACGGCCTAAAGCTGGCAGAAAAAGAATACGCTCTCGAGGAGTCGCGCATATTTCGAGAGAGAAAATTACAGGTAGAACTCCTCTTCACGTGAACTTCAAATACAAAATCTCTGTCAGAAATAAAGAGACTCTCAAACTTCTTAAACGCTCAATCCAAAATGCCCGAAAACACGGACTCAAAATCCTGCATTACTCACTCCAGCACAATCATATTCATCTCATTGTAGAAGCTGACAACAATTTGATTCTCACGAAAGGAATGCGTTCACTCACGATTACTTTTGCCAAAGCTTTGCAGAGAGGAAGAGTCCAAATTGAACGCTATCATTTGCATGTTTTAAAAACCGTAAGGGAAACGAAGCACGCTATCCGGTATGTACTCTTTAATCAGCAGAAACATGAATTCGGCACATATTCGACGATCAACGACTACTCCTCAGTCCTTTATTTAAAGAATGGCCTAGATCTCATCGGCAAGTTCGCATCAGACAAAGCTTTAACCCTTAAAATTGAGAAGGGAAGTAGCTGGATTCCAGATTCCAGCTTAACTTACTTAGCGAAGGTTGCACTTTTTTCTTAGTGAATTGAAGGAAGGTTTCTTGAAGCCAAATTCAAACTACTGCAATACTTTTTCAGAGAAGCGGTAAAGGCATTCTTTCACTGAGCATTTGATCAGGTAGTGAAAAATGAGTGTCTCACGTCCTGAGAAGTCAGTTCCTTCATCCATGCCACCAGAGCGGAAAGTCCGTGAGTCCTTGCCGTACGGGAAAGCTTCAAAGAGCTCTGCCGCCGCAAAAGATCCCGTGGTCCGGATCTCGTCGTAATTTTTCTCAAGCTTGGGATTATTGATATCGAGAGTGATGGTGCATTCACTTGTCGATGGAACAGGAGAGTCTTCAAAATAATCATTCGCGCATTCGAAGCTAAATGCGTTGGTTGTTTTTGGGAAAGTCGTCGTTATTCTTTTTCCCTGTGGCAGTACCTCTTGCGTGCGCTTGACCACAGCATCAGGAAGTTTCCCGAGGAGAGTACCAAGTTTGGTTTGATCCCATCCATCAATGACGATGATTGAGGCTTGGGCATGAGCGATGAAAAGCATGGCCACGATGAAGTATTTCATATTTTCTCTTTAACCACGAAGGCAGCGTTACCCTTCACGCGGAACCAATCATAGTCTCTTAGTTCATAGGGGATACCAAATGAATCACGAACGAAAAAAGAACCTTTCCGTTCGCCACACTCTTTCTCCGTCAGTTCATAGCAGTAACCCGGAATGTTATCGTTATAACCGACAATCAAAATGACATGCCAATACCCATTGTCATTGTAATTCACCATGACCGGTGACTTGTGAGTGATGAGAGCTTGTTTGATTTCTTCTACGTGAGAGTTATTCAGAATATTTGTTGACCAGCGATTACCTTTGACGAAAAGAGGAATCGTTTCGACTTTCGGGAGAGTGACTTTCGGAAGATTTACCCATTGGCGAAAAGTCCATGCCGAATTATTGGGATCAGTGTCGTTCCAGGATTCGTAGGGCCAGTCATTGATGTGAATGCCGTATCCGCGATTGAATTTTAAGACAGGCACTTCCCAAAAATATTTCCCATTCGAATCCAGCGTTGGGGCATGAATCGCAAAAGATTCTGAGAGATCGTATTCTCCGTAGGGCCGAGGCTCTTTGACATTATTTTTTTTATTCGCGAGGAGTTCCATGGCGCCGGTGCTCGCAACATACAGACAGGTATTAGATTTTCCCTGATCAGGTGCTTCCTGAACAAAAGGTAAAAGCTCTGTGTATTTGGCAGGAAGCGCGAGTGCGCTAAAAGAGTAGAGGAGGAAGAAAGTTTTCAGGAATGTTTTCATACCCAATAATTTGAGCTTACCGAGAGAAGCATTACAATCAATTTGAATGTAAAATTTCTTACTTCTGCGCTGGAAGAATGAAACTCCGTACAATAGCAGACAGGAAGAGACGGGTATGAAACTCACTTGTGTTGAGGCTAGGTCTTATCTAATTTATTCTCTGACAATTCCCATACGCACTTCAGGAATTATTAAAACAATTCGACTCATTAATCTGTGATCAAAAAATTATAATCTCCTCAGTGTAACAAAGGAGACTTTATGAATTTAGGATTATCACTGCTTGCTTTTTTTCCCCTGGCCATGGCCGCAACTGGGCCCACGACCAACATGACCCAAGTCCTGGATGCTCTCAAAGCGCAGAATGGGAAACCACTCGAAACTCTGAGCGCAGAAGAGGCAAGACTTCAAAAAGGGCCTTCCGATGCTGTGAAAGCCGTCATGAGTAAAAAAGAGGGAGGTTTCAGATCCATTGAGCTTTCGAAAATTGAAGATCGTGAAATTGATGGAGCGGCCGGAAAGATCAGTGCTCGGGTCTATACTCCAGAAGGAAAATCACCTCTACCGATCATCGTTTATTACCATGGCGGTGGCTTCGTGATTGCGACCAATGATACGTATGATGCGTCAGCAAGGGCACTTGCTAAAAATACGAATGCCATCGTCGTGGCCGTAGAGTATCGGAAAGCACCTGAGCATAAGTTTCCCGCCGCTCATGAAGATGCATTCGCCGCATACAAATGGGTTCTTCTTAATGCTCAAAATATTGGAGGAGATCCGCAAAGAATCGCTGTCGCTGGTGAAAGTGCTGGGGGGAACCTCGCTCTGAACACTGCCATCCGTGCTCGGGATGAGGGGCTTTCATTGCCGACCCATGAGCTTCTGATTTACCCGGTAGCAACTACCAACATGGACAGTGCCTCGTATAAAGAGCATGCCGATGCCATGCCCTTAAGTAAAAAAGGAATGACTTGGTTTGTGGGAAATTACACCAACGGGACGACTGATCTAAAAGACAAACGCTTGAATCTTGTGGAAGCAAACTTCAGAGGGCTCCCACCGGCCACTATCATCACGGCAGAAATCGATCCTCTTCGCGATGACGGGAAACTCCTTTTTGAAAAGATGCGTGCTCAAGGAGTTGATGTCGTTTTCAGAAACTACGAAGGTGTTACCCATGAATTCTTTGGGATGGCCCCGCTAATTCAAGAAGCGGCAGCTGCTCAAAATTTTGCCACCACATCGCTAAAAGATTCTTTTGAAAAGCAAGCGCAGGAAGAAGACGCCCAATAGCTTTTCATCAGTGTAACTGCCCAATAAAGAGTTAGATCTAAACATGCGGCCGTTTGTACGGCCGCATGTCATTTAAATTGTTTGGCCAATCGTCTTTCTTCTGCAAAAATTAATTCATGGCAATTGATGATCTACTCAGTCTCGCAAAAGGTCTCTTAGAC
>CANETG010000055.1 GCA_947440875.1 Bacteriovoracaceae bacterium | reverse complement strand
GGAATGCATTCTTTTTAAGAACTGGAATGGCCCCGTCTTCAAGCGATAGGTTTTCATCAAAGAGTAAACTTTCGACATCAAATGTTTTAGAAAGTCCCAGGCCGTTACAAATTTGACAAGCACCGAGTGGAGAATTGAACGAAAAGAGCCTTGGTTCTAAATCGGGATAACTTTTTCCTGATTTAAAAGAATAGTTTTTCTCAGAGTAAAAATATTCTTTTTCGTCTGCGAGTAAGGCGAGGTACCCATCGGAAAGCTTTAGCGCGTGTTCAACAGACTCGGTTAAGCGGGACTGCGCGCCCTCCTTCATCACG
Source organism: Bacteriovoracaceae bacterium (assembly GCA_947440875.1). Lineage (GTDB taxonomy): Bacteria > Bdellovibrionota > Bacteriovoracia > Bacteriovoracales > Bacteriovoracaceae > Peredibacter. The sequence continues at coordinate 12,224 of CANETG010000055.1, read as the reverse complement.
AGGCGATCGATCACGATATCTATATTATTGAAACGACTTTTATTGATTGAAATTTTATCGTCGAGATTCATAATTTCACCGTTCAGGCGAATCCTTGAAAACCCCATCGAAACATATTTTGCGAGCTCTTCTTTATGTTCACCTTTTTTATTTCTTATAACCGGTGATAGAAGCTGAAGCTTCGTTCCGTCTTTGATCTTCAGAATTTGGTCAACAATCTGTTGCGGCGATTGCTTCGCTACTTTCTCTCCCGTGTCGGGACAATGAGCTTCACCCAGCCGGGCATAGAGAAGACGGAGGTAATCAAAAACTTCAGTAATCGTTCCTACGGTTGAGCGTGGATTCTTGCTTGTCGATTTTTGATCAATGGCTATGGCCGGAGAAAGGCCGGTGATGCTTTCGACTTCAGGCGCTTCCGTTTGGCCGATAAATTGTTTGGCGTAACTTGAAAGAGATTCAATGTAGCGTCGCTGTCCTTCTGCGTAGATCGTATCAAACGCCAGCGATGATTTTCCCGATCCAGACGGACCGGTGATCACAGTGAGTGAGTGTCGGGGAAGACTGACATCGATACTTTTGAGATTGTGAACTTTGGCTTTAGTGACTTGAATTTTTTCCATGACTTATTTTCTCCAGGAGACCGAGTGCTTCATCTAAAGCGTAAGCACAACCCCGGTAATCTGCCTGGTTTTTCCCAAATAAACTAAAAGATGTTCCGTGATCCGGGCTAAAGCGGGGGTACGGTAAACCCAAAGTAATATTTGATCCAATAAACCCTTGGCGCCCCTTGAAAACACCAAGGCCTTGATCATGAAAGAGATAAACCAGAAGATCACGAGGCGATTTTTTTTCCAATAGCATCGTATCACCAGGGTAAGGCCCTGACATGCTTAAAGCTTCTTCATCTCTTAGACGATCGATCACGTTTTTGATTCGCGCGTCTTCATTGCCGATAAGCCCATTCTCGCCCGCATGCGGGTTGAGTCCAGAGATAAGAATTCTTTCGATCGGCCAATGCCATTTACTCAAAGATTTTAAGGCTTCACGAATTCGTCCATAGAGGAGTTTTTCGCTAAGAATTGTACTGAGCTGATTAATTGCAACGTGATCAGTGATGAGTAAGACCTGGAGATCTGGTGCTGAAAAGAACATGCCTAGATCTGGGTTTTGATAATGATCGCGAAAATACTCTGTATGACCAGGATGCTTTGGAAACTGATCTTTCGAAGTCGGCAAAGTGAAAAGAATAGACCCTGTTTTTTCGCAGAATCTCATCGCCATTTCAAGGGAAGAAAAACTCTGAGTGCCTTTCTTTGATAGCCACCTGACACCGAGGCGAACTCCGCCAATCTCAATACTTTCAGAGAAAATTTCATAGGGAATAGAAAGAGCATCCAGAGTTTGAGAGACCGAAGATTGATACGCAAATAACTTTAAATGCTCACATCTATCACCTAACATGAGACAGGATTTAAAGAGAACTTCGAGACCGATTCCCTTCTCGTGCCCCTGAGTGACAGCAATTTTCATTAGAGGATATTTTTAATGTAATAGTTTGAGTACTCGCGATCAAACCAGTTCGTGCTCACGGACTTTCCTTTATTCACAAAAATCTCGTTTTGAATTTGTTCTTTAGCTCGAATAAAATCTTGAGATTCTACGAGGTCTTTTTTCTGAACATAAAAGACGTGAATATTACCACCGAGAATGACTGGAGCAGAGAAGGAACCCTCTGCCGTTGGCTTCAAAGCTGATGCGAGATCTTTGTTAAGACCATCTTCGCTCAGATTATCAATTTGATTGGTCTCAAGTGAACGATACTCTTCTGGAAGCTTACCGGTCAGTTGATAATCGCGAAGAACTGCGAGGAATTTCGTCTGATCTTTATCAATGAGATTCTTCTCTGAAATGTAAAAATCAACGAGATTGTATTTGAACGCAAGAGCATTGTTCGAACTGTTTCGACGGTAATATTCGTTTTTAATTTCCTGCTCGGTCACTGAAATTAAAGGAGCAATAATTCGAGTTGCAAAGATATTGTATTCCATCGTTTCACGGATGATTTCAAAATACTCTTCAAACGTAATACCTTTCGATTTTAAGAAAGTGAGAAGATCCGCGCGCTTTAAGCCCAATCTTTCTTCAGTCATCTTGATCCGAGACTCAACAGCATCGTCATTAATGACGTAGCCCTGAGCATTGATCTTGTCACGGATGATGAAGGCTTGGATCATAAGACTAAGAAGCTCTTTCTCGTCGTACTTGCTTTTATTATAAACGACGGGTGAAATTTCTTTTCTTGCGGGGAGTGTGTCTTCGATGCGTTTTAATTCAGAAAGAGAGAAGACGCGGGTGTTGACAACGGCGACGATTTTATCGAGAAGTTTGTCCTGGGCGTGAGCAGTGCTCATACCCAGAATAAAAATAAATAATAAATTTTTCACAGGCCTTCAATGTTTAGAGAGTTCCATTGATTTTGATGTCTGCGCCCTTCTGAAGTCCGGCGAAATAGCTCTCAATCATGGCGTCTCTTTTTCTATCGTAGATGATCTTCTTGTACAAGTCCTTGTCGATTGAGTTCAGCGGCTTCACACCCAAAACTTTGATTACGTGGTATCCCATTTGCGTACGTACAGGTTTACTAATATATCCCTCTTTCTGACCCTTGATGGCTTCAAAGTATTCGGGAGCAAGTCTTGTCGGAGGTTGAAATCCAAGGTCTCCACCAACTGGCGCGCCAGATGTTTGCGAAAACTTATTGGCGAGCTTAGCGAAGTCTTCTGGGTTTTTTTGGAGCTGGGTATAGATTGCCATACTTTGATCAGCAGCAGCCTCAACCTCTGTCGGATTGGGTTCAGCGCGGAGACGGTAAAGAATGTGGGCAGTACGATATTCTCTGTTCCCTTCAGTTTCATAATATTTTTTTACATCATCATCTGAAACAGTGATTTTCTTAAACTCATTCTCGAGGTCTTTAGAAATCTGAGCATGGTAAAGGATATCTTCTTGCCGAGTAACAACGGTTGGATCTTTATCGAGGCCAGTTTTCTTCGCCTTTTGAATGCCTAGTTCTCGCTTAATGAGATCTTGCATCGAAACTTCTTTCGTAATTTTTCTTTGCCCCACGAACTTTAGGTTTTGAAGATGATAATCTTCAAATTGTTTTTTAGTTATTGATCTACCGTTGACTGTCGCCATAACAGTATCTTTTTGAGCGAAAGCAGTTGCCATCATCATGAAGGCTACAAAAACGAAGATTATTTTCTTCATACACATCCCTGGTTTTTAATGATTCTAATAAAAACGGTATCATGCGCCCAGATTTGCTGCAATATGTTTTGCAAATTCGAGTAGCATTTGATGATTCACTGACTCTTTGAAAAGACCAGTCACGGAGCTATCTGGATTGAGTCGATAAAGCTTTGGCTTGTTCATGAAGAACTTCAGTATCTTATCTCGTAGCTGATGATTGTGGTCGAGTATTTCTTGTTCAAAAAACATATGAATGCTGGTGCCTGAAACTTTCACCAAGCGAAGACCGAGAGGCTGAAAGTACAGTCTTGCTCTTAGAATAGAATACAGTGCTTCGAGCTCTCTCGGAGTAATTCCGAAAGAATCAGTCACTTCAGTAATTATTTCTTCCAAGTGTGGGAGCAAGCGGGTGTTGGAAAGTCTCTTGTAGTATTTGAGTCTAAGTGCCGCATCAGCGATATAAGAATTGGGAATAAAAGCAGAGAAGGCTGCCTGGATTTCCATATTCTTAACGGAGCTTCTTTTCTCGCCGCGAATTTCTTCAATCGCTTCTTGCAAAAGATCCATGTAAAACTCAAGACCGATAGCTTCGATATGACCTGACTGTTCACCCCCAAGAATATCGCCCGCACCTCTCAGCTCCATATCGCTCGAGGCCAGAGCAAACCCCGCTCCCATTTCTGCGTAAGTCTGAAGTGCCTGTAGACGTTTCTGGGAAAGGTCAGAAAGTATTTTATTTCCTGGAACCATGAAGTACGCGTACGCCTTCCGGTCAGAGCGGCCAATTCTCCCACGGAGCTGATGCAGCTGAGCGAGGCCGTAAGTATCTGCTCGATCGATAATCATTGTGTTGGCGTTAGGAATATCAATTCCAGATTCAATAATTGTCGTCGAAAGAAGAATGTCACTTTTGTGATCGTAGAAATCATTGATTCTTTTTTCTAACTCTCTTTCGTTCATCTGGCCGTGAGTGACACTGATCCGTGCTTTGGGAACAAGTTTTTTCAAGTACAGTTCATGGTCTTCGATGTCATGCACTCGGTTGTGGACGTAGTAAACCTGCCCTCCCCTTCCGAGCTCTTTTTCAATGGCAGACTTCAGGGTCAGATCATCGTCTTTAATAATATAAGTCTTGATCGACTGTCGCCGTGGTGGTGCTGTTTGAATGAGTGAAAGATCTCGGATACCCAGAAACGAAAGCTGGAGTGTGCGAGGGATCGGAGTCGCGGTCATCGTCAGCACATCGATCCCAGACCTCATGACTTTTAATTTTTCTTTATGAGCAACTCCGAATCGATGCTCTTCATCGATGATGAGTAGACCTAGATCAAAGAATTCTAATTTGTCGGATAGAACGGCATGGGTTCCAATTAGAATATCAACTTTTCCCTCGGTCACGGCGGCCATCACTTCTGTTTTCTGCTTAGCCGTTTTAAACCGAGAAATAAAATCAATATTCACTGGAAAGTTTTCGAATCTTCTTTTGAAGGAATGGTAGTGCTGAAGGGCAAGAACTGTTGTCGGTACTAGGATAACGACTTGCTTTTTATCAAGCACGGCCTTCATCGCCGCCCTCATCGCAACTTCTGTTTTGCCGAATCCGACGTCTCCGCAGACCAAACGGTCCATCGGGTACTGGTGCTGCATGTCTTCCATGACATCTTGAATGGCTTTTTCCTGATCGGGGGTTTCCTCAAAAGGGAAGGCTAACTCAAACTCTTTAAACAAATGATCCGGCGGTGAGTACGGAAAACCACCATGAAGTTTTCTTTCTGCCTGAAGCTTTAGAAGATCGAAGGCGAGTTTTTTAACTGAGCCCCGTGCTTTGTTTTTAAGCTCTGAGAACTTTTTCGATTTAAGTGAGGCAACCTTAACACCCGAAGCAGCATCAGCATGTTTCTGAATGAGATTTAGTTTATAAACGGGAACGTAGACTTTATCTCCATCTTCATAATGAATAACGACAAAATCGTTTTTTTGATCCATCGCCTCGATCGTTTCGAGACCTTTGTATACACCGATTCCGTAATCTCTGTGGATGACGTAATCATTTATTTTGAGCGTAGCAAGTTGCTCGGCAAACAAGTCTTTATTGGTACTTTTCGTTTGCTTTGTTTTTTTCTTTTTAACAGCGAAGAAGTCCCCTTCTGCTAAGACGAATATTCCTTCACCTTTGTAATAAAAACCTTCATCCAATCGACCAGAAACATAATTCAGTCGTTCGCCAATATCTGTGAGACCATTTTCTTCCAGAAGAAACTGCATCTCTTGGCGAGCATGCTCAGTTCGGTAATTCACGATAAGATATCCACGAACACTAAGCTCTTTCTTCAAAGCCTTTAGGCTTGCTTTAATATATTCGAAACGATTGTCTGTCGTGACCCCGGAAGAGCGTAGTTTAGTTTGAAGTATTGTTTTAAGATTCTCAAATCCTAGATGGAGTTCCCCCGTGAATGGGGACTCAAGATCAACGGATATATCCAACTGATCTACGAAGAGCTTTTTCTTGCCTGGAAGTTTCAGCTCTTTCGTATAAAAATGATAAATTTCTGGTGTCACCGTACTAGACTCGACATCCCCTGAAATTTGAGCGTAATCTTCCTGCTGCTGGGCCAAGAAGAGCTCCAGGTTTTTCTGTCCGTTATCAGAATTTAAAAAGGTAACTTTGGTGTTTTCGGGTAGAAACTCAACAAGAGCTTTTGGTTTCTCAAAAAAAAGTGGAATAAAAAGAGGATAGTTTTCAAAGAGTTGTCCCTCAGATAATTTTTGAAAAAGCTGTTTTCTGGCTTCGTATTTATTTTTAAATGAAGGTTGGACCTGTGGAATTTTTTCTCTGAGTAGTGTCGTATAAGGATCCCGGGCAAGAAAGCCTGCACCAGGGAGAAGAATGACTTCATTAAATGTTTTCTCGCGAACTGTTTTTTGTGTTTCTAAATCGACTGAAAACATATCTTCAATCAGATCATCGAAATATTGAATTCTCAGCGGTGGATGTGAAACGGGAAAAATATCAAAAATTTCACCACGCCGAGAATACGTTCCAGGCTCCTCGATCGTACTTGCTGGATAATAACCCATTTTACTAAGACGCTCGGCCAGATCGAAGGGCGAGATGATGTCGTCTTTCCTTAGTGTAAAGGAATTCTCTTTAAAAAATTCTGCGGGTGGTCCAAGAAGAACCGCTCCCTCCCAGGTTGTAATTATAGTTAGTGGAGAATTTTTCTGAAGTCTTTGAATAACCGCCCAGCGCGCCAGGAGTGCTGATTCAGAAGTCAAAATGGAGGAATAAAGAGAATGATTATGGCCGGGATAAAAATGGACATTACCCATATGCTTCAGAGCTTCAAATGCCTCCTCCGCTTCGTCTTGATCAGAACAAACAATAAGATGGGTGTCTTTAAAGAGTAGATCTTTAAAATAACTTCCCGCAAGAAGACACCACTGATTGGGTGAAGCACCCTTCAGCGAGAGTTTTTCCTGGTTGGCCAACCAGTACTGAATTTTATTTGCCACACCACCAAAGAGAGTCACGATTTATTCCGAAGAAAAGGGTTTCATGAGTGTTTTTGAACTGCGCTGCGCGCCGCTCCGTTGTTTGCAATTTCAAGCGTCTAGTAAAATAAAATCTTTCCTCTTTTCAACATCTTTTGTATCTTAAAAATACTTTTTTTCGACCTACATTTGTGTGGAGACTTCCATGACCCCAACTTCTTTTGATGGCTTAATGCCAGTTGTTATCTTCATGGGAATTGCAGTGGCGCTTTTTTGGGGCGGACACTTCGCTTCAGTTCTTTTGGCACCATCGAAACCTTCGCATCTCAAATCTACTCCTTATGAGTGTGGTGAGCAACCAGTTGGTTCGGCTTGGTCTATGTTCAACGTACGTTTTTATGTTGTTGGACTTATTTTTATTATCTTCGACGTTGAATCAGTTCTTATGTTTCCTGTCGCAGCTATTTTTAGAGAGCTGAACGATATGGGTCAGGGCGCCTACGCCTTGATCATTTTCTTAAGTTTTATTTCTGTCCTTATTGAAGGCATTGCCTATTGCTGGAAGAAAGGTGATCTCGACTGGGTGAAGTCTTTCCAGGTCAGCCACAAAAAAAGGTCTTAAGTTATGAATCAAACAGTTGTCTCCTACCTTGCGCAGTATGAATTCTTTGACTCGTTGTTAGCTTTGTTTGGTGGGAACCAGGGCCTTCTTACTTTTGTTATATTCATGATTTTCTGTCTGGCGATTGTTGGAATGTGCGCGACGATCGGCGGTCTTGGAACATATGCCGAGAGAAAAATCTCCGCAGACATTCAGGCTCGAATTGGACCAAACCGCGTCGGCCCCTACGGAATTCTTCAGTTCCTCGCAGACGGCGTAAAAATGATGACGAAAGAAGATGTTATGCCTTTTTCGGCGGACAAATTTTTGTTTTATCTCGCTCCGATGCTTGCTCTTGTTGGAGTTTTTGCCACCCTTGCTGTTCTTCCATTTTCAACAGGATTCACTCTTTCAGATATGAACGTTGGAATTTTTTATCTGATCGCAATTTCATCTCTCGTAGGGGTCAGCGTATTCCTCGGGGGATATGCATCAAACTCAAAGTGGTCGATGCTTGGGGGAATGAGAGGAGCTTCGCAAATTATTTCTTACGAAATTCCTGTCACTATATCTATTCTTGCCATCACTCTTCTTGCCGGCGGAATGGGCTTTGGAACAATCAGCGCTCATCAGCGTGGTCTTCCAACGAATTGGTTCATTTTTCATAATCCTTTTTCTTTCATCGCATTCTTTGTTTATTTCGTTGGCGCACTTGCGGAAACCAACCGCGCTCCTTTCGATCTTCCGGAAGCGGAGTCTGAACTCGTCTCTGGTTATCACACAGAATACACCGGAATGAGATTCGGCTTCTTTGCTCTAGCCGAGTACATCGAAGTATTTGTTGTTTGCGGTGTTGGAGCCGCTCTCTTTCTTGGTGGATCAAATCTTCCTGTCGATCTAAGTTTTGATATTATTCCGCTCCAGTTGGTAGAGGTCGTAATTTTTATGACTAAAGCGCTGCTCCTGTATTACGTCGTGATTTGGATTCGCTGGACTTTCCCCCGGCTTCGCGTTGACCAACTGATGTCGATTTGCTGGAAATACCTCACTCCGATTGCGATATTTAATCTCGTCGGTTGTGCCATCTGGGTTGTTCTGTTTAATGGAAAATCAGTGGCGCAGCTCCTTATGGGCGGCGGTCACTAAATTAAGGACTAACATGTTTCTTCAAGTTTTATTTCTTCTATCGGCAACACTGACAATTGGGTGTGGTATTGCGGTCGCTGTAACCCGCAACCTCATGCACTCTTGTGTTTTTCTTTTGGGAACACTCATAGGAATCGCAGGTCTTTACGCCACTCTTGGTGCAGACTTCGTTGCGGTTACCCAAATCATGGTTTACGTCGGAGGTATTGTTATTCTCATGCTTTTTGCGGTCATGTTGACTGGTGGAAAAGACTTCGTCTCTCGCGCACAAAATCTCTTAGGCTTAGCTCCTTCCATGGGGAATAAGTGGACCTTCGCTCTCTCTGGCCTGGTGGGAGTGGTGTTTATTCTTACGAATGTGAAACTGTTGATGAGTGTTGCGAGCTCATTACCAACGAAAGAAATTAATAATGAGCTTCCCTCGACTGTGAATGAAATCGGCCATCTTCTCGTAAAAGATCATGTCCTTGCCTTTGAACTTTCGTCCGTCCTTCTTTTGGGAGCTCTCGTGGGTGCAGCGATCATCGCTAGACCCCGGAAGCAATAGAGGAATTATGATTAGCCTGACATCTTACTTACTTATTTCTTTGTTTCTTTTTGTGCTCGGTCTCGTCGTGATGATCGCCAGGAAAAACATCGTCGCAATTCTTCTTGGGATTGAACTTATCCTGAACGCGGCGGCACTAAACTTCGTGGCCTATTCTCGTTACGTAACAAACAATCTTGATGGTCACGTTTTTAGTTTATTCATTATTGTTGTGGCAGCGGCGGAAGCCGCTGTCGGTTTGGCCATTGTAATACGTTTCTTTCAGATTAAAGAATCGACTCATATCGACGAAGCGACACAGTTAAGGAACTAGTATGCAATATACCGTTGGAAGTATCGCGCCCATTTTTCTTGCTCCTGTAATTGCGTTTATTATCAACGCATTTTTTGGAAGAAAGCTCCCTCGAAATGGAGATTGGCTGGCGGTTTTAAGTATCTTTGTCTCATTCGTGTTTTCAGCACGCATCTTCGGAGACTTTGTCTTCGGTCAATTTGCGACTGATTACTACATTCATAAAACGTTCAATTGGTTTGATCTTTCATTCGGGACTCATATCTTTAAAGTCGACATGGGAATCTACATTGATAACATGGCCGCGATCATGCTCCTCATGGTATCCGGTATCGCTTTCTTGATTCACCTCTTCTCTACTTGGTATATGGATCACGACAGTAAGCACGGAAGATTTTTTGTTTTCCTTCCCCTTTTTACGTCAGCGATGCTTGGACTTGTTCTTTCTGATAACCTTCTTTCTATGTTTATGTTCTGGGAAGTTATGGGCTTTTGCTCGTATTCCTTGATTGGTATTTACAATGAGAAAGAAAAAGCGGGAGACGCATCTCTTAAAGCCTTCATGACAACTCGGGTGGGTGACGTTTTCCTTCTCCTCGGAATGGTTGCGATTTGGATGGTGATTGGATCTGTCAGCTACGTCGATATCTACTCGGCAATTGCACAGGGTAAATTCGACGGACAAATGGTTCTTGGAATTTCTTTCGCGACTTTCACCGCAATTTGTATTTTCTTGGGAGCGATGGGGAAATCGGCACAGTTTCCGCTTCACGTTTGGCTCCCTGATGCGATGATGGGGCCAACTCCGGGTTCTGCCCTCATCCATGCAGCGACGATGGTAACTGCTGGTGTTTGGCTCTCACTACGCATGTATCCACTGATGGTTCTTGGTGACATTACTTGGTTTATTGCTGTGATTGGTGCGATCACTGCCTTTGGTGCCGCCACCATTGCCATGGTTCAAACTGATATTAAGGCCGTCCTCGCCTACTCAACTCTCTCTCAGCTTGGTTACATGATGATTGGAGTTGGTGTTGGTTCATACAACGCTGCTTTCATGCATGTTATTACTCACGCCTTCTTTAAAGCATGCCTCTTCTTGTCTGCGGGCTCGATCATTCATTCTGTTCACGAACAGGAAATGCCGAAGCTCGGTGGACTGAAAAAATATCTTCCTTACACTCACTTCTCGATGATGTGCTGTACTCTTGCGATTGCGGGCATTCCGTTCTTCTCGGGGTTTGTGTCCAAAGATAGAATTCTTGGAGACGCTCTTTATTACGGATTCATGTCTGGTCAGAATCCTCTCCTCGCGATTGTTCCGATTCTCGGATTCGCTGGAGCAGGTCTCACGGCATTCTATATGTTCCGAATGATGTTCCTTACTTTTTACGGTGAGAACAAAATGCATCATGATGACCACGGTCACGGACATGGTCACAAAGATTCGCATGGGCACGAAGCTCACGGTCACGATATTCATCAAGAGCACCTTGATTTCCGCTCTAACGTTCCTCTTCTTATTCTTGCCGTGTTTACTCTCGGGTTCTGGTTTGCTGGAAACGTCGCTGGTCAGGGTTTTGGTAATATGTTCGGCGCTAAGAATGAATGGTTTAAAATCCTCGTCGAAGCTCCGAAAGTTGAAAAATTTGTTGAACGCGCGAATCAGCCTTTCGGCTCAGTGGATTCCAGAGACACAACGGAACTTCCGAAGGCTCAGTATCATCACCAGAGTGGATATGCGGGCCCGAATCCGGATGATCATAAACTTCACACCGCTCACGTTGTTGGAGCAGGGCTTTCCATCGTCATCGCTTTCCTGGGTGTACTCATTGCCTTCCTTATGTATATTCGGAAATCGATTAAGCCGCTCGCTAGCACTTTCCCCGGAATCACCGCTCTTCTAAAAGCGAAATACAATTTCGATCACTTTTACGTCGACGTGCTCATCAAGCAAGGACTCTTCGGCCTCAACCGTTTCCTCGCTTGGTTTGACATGGGTGTATATGACCGTTTTGCCATCGATGGAATGGCCACCGTAAACAGAGTTATTTTTAAAGCGTCTAAATGGTTCGACAACGTTGTCATTGATGCAATTGGTGTCGATGGAACAGGTGTTGCGGTTAATCTTTTCAATCTTGTTCTTAGAATTTTTCAGTCAGGGAAGATCCAGTTCTACTTCATTATGCTTGTGATGGTACTGGCTTCATATATTTGGACATTAAACATCTGATTTTTTCTTTATAGAGGGGTTCTTTGTGAACGGAATTTTAAACTGGGTTTTGTGGTTACCAATTATTGGTATGGTGGGTGTTCTTTTCACACCAAAGTCTAAAGAGAATGTTATCCGTTTGGTAACACTCATCACGACTGCGATAACACTGTTACTCACAGTCGTTCTCTACATCAACTTTGATAACGCCGAACCAGGGATTCAGTTCGCTTTCAAGATCCCTTGGATTCAGCAGTTTCACATCTACTATTCATTAGGAATCGACGGAATCACTCTTCCGATGACTTTCCTCAATGCTCTCCTCTTCTTTATCTGCACGCTCTCAAGCTGGACGGTCGATAAGAACATCAAAGGCTACTTCGCTCTTCTTCTGATGCTTCAGTCGACAGTGTTCGGAGTTTTCTTTGCTCTCGATTTCTTCCTTTTTTATGTCTACTGGGAAGTCATGCTCCTCCCGATGTTTTTCCTCATCGGAATCTGGGGAGGCGAAAACCGTGAGTACGCGGCGATCAAATTCTTCCTCTATACATTCTTCGGGTCGATTTTCATGCTCGTTGGTATCGTGGCACTCTACTACGCTGCCGGAAAAGGTGAAGATTCATTCAATATCATTGCGCTCCAAGGGGGCCGCTTTACGGAGCTGACGATTGATATTTTTGGT
>CANETG010000054.1 GCA_947440875.1 Bacteriovoracaceae bacterium | reverse complement strand
TCATGCTCTCACTTGTCTCGACCTGCCGGAAATTGAATGTGAGTTTTTGGAACTATTTAGAAGATCGGGTATCGCAAAAAGAAGCGATTCCTTACCTCGGAAAGCTCGTTAACTCTTTATAACTCCACACTTTAATGAGCAATTACTCAAAATCGTTTAATTCTTAGTCACCCCCAAACGAATTTACAGGCCCTCCTTCTGAAAACACAGAGTCATGAGAATTTAGACCCATGAAAATCTTAACCACCTTGATGCTCCTGATGTTCTCTCTTATGTCTTTTGCGGAATGCCGCTTTCAGACGCCCCACTGGGGGGCCTCAATCCGCGCAAAACTCGGATGTACGTCAACGACTTGTACATTTTATGAGCCCCCACGCTTTCTTTCCCCACCACTCGGGTGCACATCTAATGAATGCAAATTCTATTCACCGGCGCTCACCAATACTCGTGATGCGCAGTTGGGATGCACGGGACGTGAATGCAAATTTTACGAACTCACAGCGGGAAAAAGTTATCTCTCTCAACTCGGATGTACGGCAACGAGCTGTCGTTGGTACGACCCCGGATTCATGAATGTGGATGCTGAACTTGGATGTACCGCTACGTCGTGCAAATTTTATGAGCCGCTGGCGTTTTCAAAGGACATGAAGCTTGGTTGTACGGCAAAAGAATGTCGCTACTACAGAAAGAGCATCAGTCACGGCCCAGGTGCCAAACTCGCTTGTTTAAAGTTCATCTAAAAAATATTGATCAACGCAACTTAACGAGTTCGAGTGCTTCTTTGATCGAAAAGCGCATGAACTGTTGACCCAGATGTTTCTTCATCTCGTCGTTAGAAATGAGACATGAAAACTTCAGGTAATCGATGAGATAGTTCGGAACATCGATGTTGATTTTTCGGACTAAATTGTTGAGCGATTTCCCGAGGATCATCGGGAAAGGAACTCCTCTCGTACCGACGACATCAAGAGCTTCTCGGAGCGATATGTATTCGTCGCCTGCCACATTGTAAGTACCAGTAGGAAGATGCTCCATCGCCTTGTAAAGAATCTGAGCCATATCGAATTCGTGGATGAATTGAAAAACCGGATTGTAGTCAATTGGTCTCAGAGCAATTGGCCCAGCAAGAAATTTCGTCATCGAGTTTTGGATGAGTGTCCCCACGATGTTGCACGGGCGAAGAACAACGGTAGAAATGTTATTTTGATTTTTCCACATCCAGCTCGTGCAGATCTGATCCATCTCAACCACATCCCGAAGTTCAGGATGTTTCACCGACGCGCGAAGGGGTGCGTCTTCTTTTAAGAATATAGAATTATCGGGATACGCTCCGTAGACGTGGAACGTTGAAAGGATCACAACTTTATTGACACCCGAGCGTTCACAAAGTTCGAGGATGCGATTCGTTCCCATGACAGAAAGATCAATTCTTTTTGCGAGCACATTGTCCGAGTTTGTCGAATGGCTAATTCTTCCTAAGTGATATACGACATCGAAGTCGTGCGTCCGAAAAAGATTCTCAAAATTTCCGCGAGAGTATTTGATCTCCATCGCTGTCAAGCCCTTGAGCTGGGGTGCACGTGAAACATCTCTGGAGTCAACGCCGAGAATCTCCCAGTCAGGGTTTTCTGTGAGGATCAACCGCGCGGTCATCTGTGCTAATCCACCCGCGATTCCAATGAGAAGAATTTTTTTCTTTCCCTTCACGTGTTACCTTTCGTGCGGAATTCTTTGATGACGAACTTCGAAATGGGTTTCCGTAGAGGATCAAGAAATGGTCTGCGATTCTTTAGACCCGTCACGATCATTCGCTTGATCGTATTCTCAATGTGGTAAACATTTTCTTTCACTTCTTTTTCTGCGGTATCTTCTTCGAAGTGAGACGGGATAGAAATTTCTTCGCCAATGTAGATGTCTATCGGAGACGGAAGCGGAAAGTAGTTGAGCGACAAAGGAATCGCCGGGACGTGGAGTATTTTGGCGAGTTTCTTTGAGTGGAAAACAAAGGGAAACATTTCTTCTGCGCCAATTACGCATACCGGAAGTATGGGTGTTTTCTTCTGGATGGCGATTCGGTAAAAGCCCTGATGAAAGGGACGGAGCTTATAATAATCCGCAGTATTTTTTGAGATCCCTCGAACCCCCTCGGGGAAAACGAGGATGGATTCTCCGTGATCTATTAAGTATTCGCAGTTTGTTCTGTCGCCGAGAATCGCTCCTGTTTGTGCCGAAAAATCTCCGACGAAAGGAAGCTGCGCCATGAATCTTTCCACCATCGCTCGAAGAACGCGTGAAGGAGAAACCTCCATTGCGAAGGCAAGAGTGATGAGTGCCGCATCGATCGGAAGTTGGCCCGTGTGATTCGAGGCAACGATGTAAGGATGATCTTTCACATTCTCATGACCAAAAACACGGACTTTAAAATAAGAGCGATACATGGGAAAAACTTTGCGAACCGTTTTCTCACAGAGATCGAGATTGAAACCCCAAGGATCTTTGTAGTCTTTGTATCGGATTCGTAGTTCCGCGAAGACTTCTTCGATTCGTCTTTCGTCATCTGGTTGAAGGAGTTCAAGATGGGGCAGGTTCATCATAGTCAGAGTATAACTCCCGCGGGGTTCTTCGTGAAACCTGAACATATTTTCTGTTCTGAGCTTGTTACTCGGGAATGCGGTTCAGGAAGGTGATCATTGCCTGTTCGACTGCGGCGAGTCCGTCGCCTTTCTCGGCCGAAATGAAGTGAATTTGTTTGACCCACTTAAAGCTTTTGTAGATCTCCGGCTGTATGGCCTTGAGCCGAGAGCGTTCGCTCTGAGTCTTAAGCTTATCGATCTTATTGAACATGAGGTAGGTCTCGAGGTCGAAGGACTTGATGTATTCATGAAATGCGTTATCGGAATCCTGGAGCGGATGGCGCGCGTCTTGGATATTCATAAGAAGAATTTTCTCTGAGCACATGTGGAAAAAAACATCGAGGAGCTCACCCCAGTTTTTTGCCATTTCTTTTGAGACATCGGCGTGGCCATATCCCGGCACATCAAAAAGATAAAATTCTTTTTCGGCTTTGGTAGAGGGGTCAATGATAGTGAAGCCAAAAATATTAATTTGCCGAGTTCTTCCTGGGGTCTTGGAAACACGCGCCGTATTTTTTCCAAAAAACGAATTAATAAGAGAAGACTTCCCGACGTTCGAGCGGCCAACGAATGCAATTCCGCTCATGAAGGGGTGCTCATTCAACCAAGTTTGCAATTGGGGAACCTTGTCGATTCCCATCAGAAATTCGGTAGTTCCTTTTTGTATATTCACTTCTTCATCCCTGTCTTTTTCTTTTTTCTCCGGTCATCTTATCAGATAAAGACCGCTAAAAACAGGAGTGAACATGTTCCAGCGTAAAATGATCATGCGGCAGATTGAAGAAGGAGGGGTAAGACTCGGTGATAGTTGCAGTATTTTTCCCTCTCAGGGAAGGAAAAAGGAATTTACCCTCAACCGAAAAGTTGTTGATCTCATATCTCATCAGTTCCGGCCGGAGAACCTCGCCCTGGCCTATGTGGAACTCCCTCAGACATCGGTCAATCCTTTCCATTATCGATTAGAGCTAGAGGACATTGCGGAAGGAAGGTTTATCCTAAAAACTCTCAAGGGTCATGCGTTCTGGCTCAATGGTCTTGCGGCAAAAGAAGCTTACGTCGAAAGATCTGATCGACTCTACGTCGATGAACACCGGATGAATTTCGATAATCTCGGGCTCGAAGGACTCGCGACAAATCATTTTGAACACCCCGTCCTCTCCGAATTATTTCTCCTTCAGTCGGATTTGAGAATTCTCATTGAGGGTGAAACCGGGACAGGGAAGTCCCATTTGGCGGCAAAAATTCACGAGAGAAGTGGGCGCTCAGGAGCCTTCGTTTCTGTAAACCTCACGTCTTTTAATCAACAGTTAATTGAAAGCGAACTCTTCGGTCACAAGAAAGGTGCCTTCACCGGAGCGACTACCGATAAAATGGGAGCACTTAAGGCAGCCAATTTTGGAACTTTATTTCTTGATGAGATCGACTCTCTTCCATTGGATATTCAGACAAAGCTTCTCACTTTCCTTGATTCCGGAAAATTTCGTCGGGTAGGGGAAATTAAAGAAGAGTCCGTGAACGTTCGATTGATTTTTGCTTCGGGGAGAAATCTTTCTCAAATGACTGAGAGAAATGAGTTTCGACGTGATCTCTATTATCGTTTAAAGGCAGGACAGAGCCTGGCACTTTCACCGCTTCGAAATGACGGAGGGAAAATTCGTGAAGCCTGTCAGTTTTTCGCATTGAAGAATGAAGTCTCTTTGACTGTAAGACTCATCGAGTTTTATGAGACTCTTCCGTGGCCAGGAAATCTTCGTCAGCTCCTAGGTCACTTAAATAAAAAGAAAATTTTATGCCGGTCTACCAAATTAGATTTTGACTCAATTGATGAGACTCTTCTGTTAGAAAGTTCTGATCTTCTCAATTTCGTTGATCACTCAGAAATCGTCACTTTGAATCAGCACAAACGTGACTATGTGAAAAAAGCATTCACTGTTTGTGATGGGAATTTGGCATTGACGGCGAGGAAGCTTCAGATTAACCAAAGGACCTTGAGGAATCTTATTAGTTAGCGAGGATGTAGATAACTTTTAAATCTTCTACGCTGCCGCTGATACTGTGAGTTTTCAGAAACACATCGAGCTCAGCAGTCAGTTTCTCTCTGATAATTTCTTTCCCTTCTTCAGTGAGAGGAAAGCTAGCGACAGACGGCTCAATCTCAAGGATGAGATGATCTCGTACTAATAATTCTTTTTTCTCGAGAAATTGCTTACTTTCTCGTGTTGTCATCGTCGCTGTGAAATCAATATCGACTGAACGAAGCTGATTGATCTCTGGAAGATAGATCGGAAGACGGAGGTTGGAGAAAGTCACATGCTTCGAATCTTTTTTATAATAACCGGGACGATCGTAACTCACCTCTTCTTCACTGGCAGGTGCGCGGCCGCTCTCATCACCATGCACTAAGCGTGAACCGGAAGAGATAATGCTGATGCCTGAGAGAACTGATGCACCCGTGAAAAATAACAAAAGAAGAGATTGAAGAACGCTTAGACCTTTTAACCACTGACTAAAAATCAAAAATGGAGCGAGAAAAATTATTTTTAACTGGCCCGCTTTTTCTTTCTGACCGGCATTGTATTTCGCTAAACCTTCTTTAAAAGGTTCGAGCATTTTTTCTTTGTAGCTAAATTCTTTGGCGTAGGACTTAAGGTCAGGGACTTTGCTTTTGAGAAGACTAGGAATTGCTTTGGCAAAGAGAATGAGCTTCGCCCAGCGGCTATCGAAAGTCGAAAAGAAAATACGCAACTTCACCGGAATGAATGAAAGAAGCTTGCCCCCAATTTTTAGGATGAGAGCATTGAGAAAATTTTCTAGTTTATAGAGAAATTCCATTACTTGGCTCTTCGGCAAACCGGAGTCAAAAACTTAGAGGGAGGCAAGGCTTTCCCACCTCCGGAGAAAAGCTAAGAGTTCATGATCTCTTAACCGAATGGACTTAGGTCATGTGAACAAGGATGGTTTTATGACAAATGCCCTATTGGTGACAGCTTTACTCGCCTTTTCCGCTTGCGCCGAACTGCCTACTGGCAGGACGTATCTCTCCGAAATGGAGCATGATGATTCCACTTTTTACCGTCCAGAGGAAGACTTTCCGGTCGTTGGGGGTGATGCCGAAGTCAAAGGGATGTCGATGGATGATTACCGAAGAAATCGTCTCCCGCGAACGAAATTTGAACGCAGTGAAGATCGTGAGACACAATTTCTTCGCCAAGAATTGCGCGCTCTAGAAAGTGCCCAGGCAGAAGAAGAAATGGAATTTTATCAGAAGCATAAAAAGAAACTCGCCACAAATTCGGAACGCATTTATTACTTAAAACTTCCTCGTGGAGATCGTCGTCAGTATCTTCAAGAACGCGGCTTTATTCAATCACCAACCAAGAGATCTCCCGCATCGCTTTCCCAAGCACTTTCTCCAAGGCGTTCGGAAGTGGGAATCGGAATGTCGAAAAATGATGTTTTCGCCTCTCTCGGCAAGCCATCGCGAGTGGAGATTGCGGGAAATCCTTCTTATGAAAATGAGCGATGGATCTATCAAGTAAATGGCTCTTCCAAATACATCTACTTCGAATCAGGCACCGTCCAAGGCTGGGAGTAATTTCGGCCTGATAAAGCCATCCCTGGTAAAATAATGCAATACGTTAAAAGCCCTTAAAAAAGATGCATTTCTTTTCTGAAACAGGTACTTTTACTCATACTTTTTAAGCCTATTGTCACCTACTTACCTGAGAGGCAAGGATGGATTTTACCCTGGAATTTGAGCGACCGGTTTCGGAGCTCGAAAATCAGATTCGCGAACTTCGCCAAACGACCAATAAGAACATCGACATCTCTCATGAGATCGCGGCCCTTGAGGCCAAGGTCAATCAGATGCTCGAAGAGATTTATAAAAAACTCACACCTTGGGAGCGCACACAGCTTTCGCGTCATCCTCAAAGACCTCACACGGTTGATTACATCGAAAAAATCATCACTGACTTTCACGAAGTTCACGGCGACAGAAGATTCTCCGACGACATGTCGATGATTACGGGCTTCGGTTACATCGACGGCCAAAAAGTGGCGGCGATCGGCATCGAGAAAGGAAGAAAGACCCAGGAAAAAATTAAGCGCAACTTCGGCATGGCCAATCCCGAGGGCTATAGAAAAGCACTCCGGGTGATGCAACTTGCTTCGCAGTTTAACATTCCTGTGATTACTTTCGTTGATACTCCGGGTGCCTACCCTGGAATTGGTGCCGAAGAACGTGGGCAAGCACTCGCGATCGCAGAAAACATCCAGGAGATGTTTAACATCAAGTCACCCATCATTTCGATTGTGATCGGTGAAGGCGGATCTGGGGGAGCTCTCGGAATTGCAGTCGCCGATAAAGTTTTCATGATGGAGTACTCAATTTATTCCGTGATCTCGCCAGAGTCATGCGCCTCTATTCTTTGGTCTGATCCGAAAATGGCGGAGATCGCTGCGAACTCACTCCAACTTTCTCCAAATAAAGCTCTAGAACTTAAAGTGATCGATTCAGTGATCAAGGAACCAGCTGGTGGAGCTCACCGCTATCCGGATCAGGCGATAGCTAAGGTGAAAGAATCTATTGTGGCATCCCTCAATCAATTGATGGCGATGGATACAGATCTGATGATGGAAAAACGTTTTGAGAAGTTCCGCCAAATGGGGAATTCAACAATCATCGTCGATTCTGACGAAGCGAAGGAATAAGATGGCCGTGTATTCGATGACTGGATTTGGGAAAGGTGAGGCGCAGGGTGAGAGCTTCACGATCACAACGGAAATTAAAACGGTCAATAATCGTTTCAAAGATTTTAAATTCCGAATGAGCTCGCTCTTCAATGCCCAGGAACTCGAACTTAGATCAAAACTCGATAATGACTTTCGTCGCGGAAGCTTTGATGTGAGTGTCTCCTACAAAAAAGTGGATAAAGGTGAAGTCGCTTTCCAGATCGATCCGAAGAAAGTGGAGGCGTTCATTAATCTCATGAAACCTGTGTTTGCCAAAACGGGGTCAAGCTTCACTGTTTCCCCAACCGAATTTTTGAGAAGTGATTTTTCCTTTGATGATGATGGCGTTCGTGAAAAAGAAATGATGCCGCTTCTTCTAAAATCTTTTGACTCTGCCATTAAGGAGCTCAAAGATTCCCGCGCGCAAGAAGGTGATAAACTGGTGAGTAAACTTCTCGAGCATCTGGCGATCTATGAAGAGCGCCTGGCGAACGTTGAAAAGATGAAGGGTGAGTACCCAGACATGATGAAAGAGAAGCTTCAGGCAAAATTTAAAGAGAAGATTAAAGAAATCCAAGTCGACGAAAGCCGCTTCCTTCAGGAAATCGTCTATTACCTCGAGAAGCTGGACGTAGACGAGGAAATTACTCGGGCAAAAATTCACCTGCAAAAACTGCGGGGAGTGTTGAAGTCCTCGGGAGAAATCGGTCGCCAAATCGACTTCCTTCTCCAGGAGCTCGGGCGCGAGACGAATACTCTCGGATCAAAATCTGCCCATCAGGAAATTTCCTCCCATGTCGTTGAGATGAAAGTACAATTAGAGAAAATCAGAGAACAGGCACTGAATCTGGAATAACGTTTATGACCGGTAGGATGATTGTGATCTGTGCTCCGTCGGGGACAGGCAAATCAACATTATTGAATCGACTAAAAAAAGATCACCCTGAGCTTGAGTGGTCGGTTTCCTGTACGACTCGTCCGAAACGAAACGGTGAGACGGATGGGATTGATTATCACTTCGTTGAAACGTCAGATTTCGAAAAACAGATTGAAGAGGGTATGTTCATTGAGTGGGCGAAAGTTCACTCGAATTACTACGGCACTTCTCAGAGATTCGTGGACGAAGGCTTGAAGCTCGGAAAAAGCATGCTCTTTGATCTCGATGTTCAGGGTGCTGATGCTATGAAGAAGCTTTATGGGACCGATGCGCAGATTATCTTCATCGAGCCACCTTCAGTGGAGGAGCTTGAAAAAAGACTCCGTCTGCGCGGAACTGATGCCAACCATGTAATCAACGAGCGCGTGGAAAATGCACGTAAAGAAATTCTCCGGAAGCATGACTATGATCATATCGTTTTGAATGACGATGTTAATCAAGCCTACGGTCGTTTAGAAAAAATTGTGAAGGGGATACTTTTATAAGCATGTTCGCTGAACGGATCGATTTCTCGCACGAAGCTTCCCTCACCATCGATGAGCTAATTAAACGCGCCGAAGTTCTCCTACCTGAAACGGACGTGTCCATCCTTCGCAGGTGCTATGATTTCGCTGACAAACATCATAGCGGAATCAAGCGCTCATCGGGTGAGCCCTACATCATTCATCCGCTCAACGTTGCTGCCACTTTAATTAAACTGAAAATGGATCTCGATTCTATCATGGCCGGTCTTCTTCATGACGTCGTCGAAGACTGCGACGTTTCCCCGGAAGAAATTTCCAAACTGTTTGGTCAGCCGGTTGCTCAGATAGTTGTCGGTTGTACCAAAATCTCGAAAATCAAATTTAAGACGAAAGAAGAATCCCAGGCAGAAAACTTCCGGAAGATGGTGGTCGCGATGGCGCAAGATCTTCGCGTGATCATCGTGAAACTGTCGGATCGCATGCACAACATGCGGACTCTGCAATACGTTTCGAAAGAAAAGCAGGCGGTAAAAGCACAGGAAACTCTCGACATCTACGTTCCTCTTGCTTCACGCCTAGGTATTAACTCTGTGAAGGGAGATCTTGAAGATCTTTGTCTTCGCTACCTTCATCCAGATATTTACTACCGACTGGCAGAAAAAATAGCGATGAAAAAGCGCGAGAGAGAGTCGTACATCAACGAAACTCTGGCGCTCATTGAAGAAAAGATGCTCGAGTACTCAGTGACCGGAGAAGTCACCGGTCGCCCGAAACATTTTTATTCGATCTATAAAAAAATGCAGCAGCGAGGTGTCGACTTCGATCAGATTCAAGATCTTCTCGCTTTCCGCGTTCTCATTAGTAACATCACTGAGTGTTACAAAGTGCTCGGGATCATTCACTCGGCGTTCACTCCCGTACCGGGAAGATTTAAGGATTACATCGCGATTCCTAAAGTAAACAACTACCAGTCTCTTCACACAACGGTGATTGGACCTAAAGCAGAACGAATTGAAATTCAAATTCGTACATTCGAGATGCATGAAGTGGCCGAGCGCGGTGTTGCCGCTCACTGGAAATACAAGGACCGCAACAAAGGTCCTGAAGCGAATAAACTTAAGTGGGTTGAAGAACTCATGGAGTTTAACCAAAACGTTTCAAGTTCGTCCGAGTTCATGGATGTCGTGAAGAACGATCTCGATGTGGGAGGAGTATTTATCTTTACTCCGACCGGCGACGTGAAAGAGCTCCGGTACGGAGCAACTCCGCTCGATTTTGCTTACGCCGTTCATACTGAAGTTGGTAACAAAACCGTCGGTGCCAAAATTAACGGTAAGCTGGTACCGCTGAAGTATCGCCTGAAGTCCGGCGATACGGTGGAAATCCTCACATCCAAAACTCAGACTCCTTCCAAAGACTGGTTAAAGATCTGTAAAACTTCGCGAGCAATCACGAAAATTAAGCAATATCTCCAAAAAGTGGAAAGAGAAGAACACCGAACCCAGGGTGAAGAGATTCTTGAGAAGGCCTTGAAGAAATTTGAGACCTCGATCAAGGCCCTGGACAAAAAACAGGAATTTAAACCGCTCCTCGAGAAATACCACTACAAGACGGTTGAAGAAATATTTGTGAACCTTGGGTCGGGTCATCTTCCGCTGAAAGAAATTCTCGTTAATATTCCATCGATAGCGGTCACTGAAGAAGACGAGATTGAAGTACCAGTTGAAGAAGATGATTCTTATCATAAGCGTCTCCAAAAAACGGCGCGCAAATCGAGTTCGAACGACAACGCCGTGATCGTTGATGGTCTGGATGACATTCAGGTCAAAATGGGTCGCTGTTGTAATCCCATCCCGGGTGATCCTATCGCCGGCATCATCACGCGAGGCCGCGGAATTACCGTCCATACCGTGGGTTGTTCGCGGATTTCAGATATTGAGAAAGGTCGCCAGGTGAACGTCGATTGGAACAAAAACTACAACTTCAGTCATCCCGTGAACATCAAAGTGACGACTCATGATAAGCCAGGAATTCTTTCAAAAATCTCCAAATCAATTAATAATGCTGGGATCAACATCCGGTCAGCGATCGCTCGCTCCATGCCAGATCAAAAGGGTAACTTCATCTTTGAGATCGAAGTGAAGGATTACTCGGAACTTCTGAAAACCATCTCGTCCATCGAACAAATGGAAGAAGTCATTTCGGTCAACCGAGCTTAGTGCCCCTACCGCGTAAAATTTGACACATATATTGAAGGCACAGGATAATTTTTGCATGACAAAAATCATCCTGCTTTTCCTCGTTGTCTCTCTGCCTTCTTTTGCTCAGACCGACGAGCTCACACTCGAAAGCACGACATCTCCAACGATCATCGAAGATGGGACTGATTTTTCTGCAGCTCCCGCTGAAGAGCCAGTGGAGACTTCGGAGACCGTCAATGTGACTGAGAATGGTGAAACGGTTGATCTGGCGCCTGAAAAAACCGTCCCTGAAGAGGTCCCGACCGAAGTTGGAGATAGTGCACCTGAAGAAGTGACGACTCCTAACCCAATTGCGGAAGACAAAAAACCAGATGATAGGCCAGAAGAAGTCGCCGCTCAAGACCGCGTCCCTTCACCGTCAGTTTCGACCCCCGTGATTACTACTGAGGTTCCGAAAGATGACCGCTTCATCAATCATAGAAAAAGTCATTGGATCACAACGTTTGGATTTGAAGGCTTGAAGTATGAGCTTCCTTTTGAGTTCAGCGGAGTGAAGAAAAATTTTAAAGATCGAGAACAAGAACTCTACGGTGCCAGACTCGGTTTCGGTGGACAGCTGTATTTAGGAGCTGGATTTTTCACCACTTCAAAGATCGACGCTTTCTACAACGGGACACTATTTACGAAAATTCAAAATGCTGGGCCTGAAGACGAAGACGAGGAAGTGGCGCAGTTAAAAAGAACAGGCGGAGTTTACGGAGCAGAAATATCCCAGCAGTTCGGAATCATCACTGAGTTTCGAACAAAAAATCCTTTCATGGACGAATGGTCTTATCTCACGTTTGAACCTTTTATCGAGGCGGGTTTGGGTGTCGCCCAGGCGTACAACTCCGTCACCTATTACTATGATTCCGCAGGTGTGATTGATGAAGGTTACAGGCAGAGGATAAGCGACAGACTCACTAACACGAAATTAGGTGCAGGATTTAATATTACTGGTCGGTCTGGTTTTTTCATGTTCGCTCGGGCAACTGTCAATAGGTTCGACATTATTGAAAGAAAGACCCGGACCTTCACTAAAGAAGACGGTCAGGTGCCGACAACTGCCAAAGACACGATAAAAGATGCTAAAATGGACCCAGTAACTATTTTCGCTCTCGGAGGCGGATATAAATTTTAAATCAGCTTTCCTCTTTATTTTTTTATTTGCCGCCTGTGGTGAGATTGAACAAATCGGAAACAAGCTTACAGATGCAGAGAGAACCGCTATCCGCTTACGTGCCCAGACTAAATGTATCACTGAAAATAGTCCTGAATTTAATAATTACAAAAGTACCAATCTCGAAAATCTCGAAGACTATGTCGCTGGCGACCACTGGCCAGTAACCTACAGTGATGACGGTGCTACCCGTAACTACACGATCACTGTTTGGAAAGTTGATGCAACGTCGATTTATTTAAGAATATTTGTTGATGCGAATCCTGATCTTAATAATTATGTGAAGCTCACATTCGCTCAGAACTCGACGATGATTGATGAACTTCTGAATGCTAAGTGCGCTATGACATACGGAGAT
>CANETG010000053.1 GCA_947440875.1 Bacteriovoracaceae bacterium | reverse complement strand
TGATAAAGAAAATGCAGGACCTCCAGCAAGGGAAACTCAACCCGAGACAGAAAGTGAAACTTGCTGATGATCTTTACCGGGCCGGTGGAAAATCAGAAGCCTTGGCATTGTTTGACGAGAATCTTCCCAAGTACGGAGCGAGCGAGGATATTCCTAACGAAGCCTACCTTAATTATGGGACGGCCTTGCTTGATAGCGGTCGGGGTCAGGAGGCGCTTTCAGTCTATGAAACTCTAGACAGGAATCTCGCAGACTCCCCGGAGGCTAAAGAAATAAGAGGGAAGATGGAGAAGAATACGCTTTCTTTTTTTAAGAAGAATAAAGAGAAAAAAGAACAGCAGAAGAAAGACCAGGAAAAGAAAAATAAAGATAATAAAGAGAATAAAGAAGGTGAGGAGAATAAAGATCAGCAGAATCAAGTTGGCGATAAAAAACAGCAAGGTGATTCGGGACAAGATAAACAGCAGAAAGGTCAATCGGGTCAGCAGGATAAAAAAGGGCCCGATAAAGATGGCGAGGAAATGAAAGATCAGAAAGATCAGGGCGAAGAAAAGAAAGACGGTGAAGGTAAAGAAGACGAGGAGAAAAAAGAGCCGAAAAAAGAAAGTGATGCTGAAGATGGCCAGGAGAAGAAGCCACTGCCTCCAAGGAAGCTTGCTCCGAAATTAAAACAGCTGATGTCAGATGATCGTCAGCTTCAAATGAGAATGATTGAACAGGGGACCAGAGACCTCAACCGAAAAAAGCTTAGAAACAGTAAGGATTGGTAATGAAGATCGTTATCGCGATATTTTTTTTATTGTTATCACTACAATCATTTAGTGATGAGGTCAGAGTTGAAATCAATCCCACTAAACCGGTAGCGGGTGAGGTTTTCCAGGCCTACTTTAGAATATTTTCTGAATCAGAAGACGAGCCAAGTGTTAACTTTTCACCCTCAAACTTAGAAGTCGTCGATAAGTCTAACCAGGGAGTCTCCACCCGAACTGTCTATGCCAATGGGAAATTGACCGTCACTCGTGAAATGACAGTCGTTTATAATCTCGTGAGCTCAAGAACTGGTGCAGCTTGGATCCGTGACATTCAAGTTCAGCTCGGGGGTAAAACCATTCGCCATCCTAGCATTTCCATTAGTGTTCTCAAAGAACCTGAAGTTGCTGCAGATGTATTTGTCATGGCGGAAGTGCCTAAGAAAAAGTTATTCATCGGTGAGGGACTTACGGTCCGTTATTACTTGTACAGTAAAGTCCCAGTTCAAAATCTTGATGTGAAAAAATATCCCAAGCTCAATTATTTTTTAAAGCGATTCATGCAGGAGCCAGAGCGAACTGAGCGTGTCTCCGTAGATGGACAGGTTTATTTAAGAAGTCAGATCTATGCGGCAAAACTTTTCCCGGAAAAGATTGGGCAGTTAAAAGTGGATTCTCTGAGTCTTTCTGCGACCTATCCGGTTTCTCGTGCGGGTGACCCTTTTGGTGCTTTCGGTCTAAGCCGTGAACTGAAAACTCGTACACTCAACAGTGAAAGTATATCCATTGAAGTAGACCCTCTTCCTGTCCCGGTTCCTCCCCATTTTACAGGTCTCATTGGTAAACATGAATTCGAACTCGAAGTGGGCCAAGCGAGGCTCATCGTTAACGAGCCCTTGACCCTTAAACTCACCGTGACCGGTCCAGGTGCTCTGGAGAATTTCGAAGCGCCTACGATGATAAAACATCCAGGTCTTGAAGAGTTTGAATCCAATGGAGATCTGAAAATTGCCGACGCTAATGAGGCGACAAAAATATTTGACTACACTTTTTTACCCAAAGAAAATTTGAAAATACCCGCATCTGAGATAACTCTGAGCTACCTTGATTCTGAGACCGCTCGCTACATTTCTAAGACCCTACCCATACCTGAAATTGTCATAGCTGGTGGTTCAACAGTCGCTAAACCTGAAAGGGATACTGAATCTTCTGGTGAAAAAAAACAAGCCCCTACCAGAACCACATCCAAAAACGATCAGACTATTTCTGGACCACTTTTCAAGGATGCCCCCTCCCTTGGTACTCTTTTTCCTTTCATCAACGGGGCCCTAGCAATAATTTCATTACTCATCGCTTTGTCTTGGATCGTCAAATTCAAGGGACTTCCTATCTTCGGTACAAAACAGCATATCCCGGGTGCATTCAGAAAAGGCGAGTTTGAATTCGGTGAATTTGCCAGATGGTTGTCGCCATTGATAAACAAGACAGGAAAATCTCCCGCCAGCCTTATTCGTGACTCTGACCTTGATTCTGAAGCGAAGAATTACTTTCTCAAGCTCCTTGAGCAAACGGACAGAATTCAGTATTCATCAAATAAGGCAGTGGCTTCTTATAAGTATGAGCACGGACATTTCAAAAAACTTAGTCGATATATAGCGAGTGTCTCGAATGAAAATCCTGAACAGTCTTCTTGAGATCCAGCAACTCAACCAGAGTCCCGTTACGGTGGGACTCACCATCGGGAATTTTGATGGTGTTCATGCGGGCCACCGGCAGCTTTTAAAAAAGCTTCAAGCTGAATGCACGAAGAAAGGTTTACAGTTCGTCGTTGTGACGTTCATTCCTCATCCACAAAAAATCCTTCAACCAGAAAAAGAAAGGTTTCTTCT
This sequence comes from Bacteriovoracaceae bacterium, assembly GCA_947440875.1. Classification (GTDB taxonomy): domain Bacteria; phylum Bdellovibrionota; class Bacteriovoracia; order Bacteriovoracales; family Bacteriovoracaceae; genus Peredibacter. The sequence continues at coordinate 9,914 of CANETG010000053.1, read as the reverse complement.
GAACAGCTATGAGAAGAGGCGCGAACTCCTCGCAACACTGGGAGTGAATTACTTGGTGGAGTTAAAGTTCACCAGAGATTTCAGCACGCTTTCAGCCGAATCGTTCATGAGGACTCATCTTTTTAGTTATCAAGGATTGAAAGAATTTTACCTCGGGTACGATTTTGCTTTTGGGGCCAACAAACAAGGTGGTCATGATTTAGCCTCAACAATATGCCATGAAAGTGGAATCAATGTTGAGATCCAACCGAAATTCGAAATGCATTCCGAGGTAGTTTCTTCGACATTCATTCGTGACCTCATCTTCTCGGGTAGGGTTGATGAAGCATCCATCTATCTGGAGCGGACATTCAATCTTGAGGGAGTCGTTATCAAAGGAGAAGGGAGGGGTAAAAAAATCGGTTACCCAACTGCCAATATTCAAGTTTCCCCTGATCTCATCATTCCCGACAACGGAGTCTATGTGACTCGTACCAAGTATCAAAACATGACTTATCATTCAGTGACTAATATTGGATTCAATCCAACTTTCAAAGACGGTAAACAAATGCACATCGAAACAAATATTTTTGATTTCGATAATGACATCTACGGCGAAAGGCTCGAGATTGAATTCATCAAAAAACTTCGTAACGAGAAAAAGTTTTCCACCGTTAATGATCTCGTTAATCAAATCAAAGCTGATGTCATCACAGCCAAAAAGATGCTTCAGTCATGAAGCTGGCCCTTCTCGGCTATCCCATCGCCCATTCTCTATCGCCGAAGTTGTATCAAGAGTTGCTGGGTGCTAAATTAGTTGGATACGATCTCTTAGAAATTAAAAATTCCAATCTCATTCCTTCTTTGTCGCAACTGGCTGGTCGGTATACTGGTATTTCCATTACCACTCCTTACAAGAAACATTTTTTTGATAAGGTCCAAATTGATTCAGCATTGGTGATGAAACTTCAGGCGATCAACACTCTGTCTTTTCGGGCCTCGGGAGTTTTTGCAACGAATACAGACGTCATTGCTGTGGAACAAATTCTTCGAAGGTCGAAGGCTCAATTTTCGAACCTCCAGCTCATTATTCTTGGGGACGGAGTGATGGCGCAATTGACGGTGATTGTGGCAAAGTCTCTCGATTTAAGATTCAAACAATACTCGCGCAAAAATGGAGACAACGTTGAATTCCTCAACCTTTCGGACTCCACAGAATGTCAGACCATGGTAATCAACTGCTGTTCGCGAGATTTTATCTTTCGCGGAAAGCTTCACTCAGATTTTATTTTTTGGGATTATAATTACTCGTTTATACCTCATCAATCTACTCTTCCATTACAGGTCAAAATCTATATGGACGGTCAGGAAATGCTTCGTCTCCAGGCACTCGCAGCTATTCAATTTTGGTCAGCCACTTAAGTCTTAACTTAAGTGCTGAAAAATCCGAAAAATCAGACATACTATTCATAGGTTAAAACATAATGATTCGCAAAGAGTTCATCGACATTGTTACGGCCACAGGGATGGCGACACTTAAAGAGTTGCGTCGTCTTTCTATGGGCCGAGATGATGAAATCAATGAGTTTGAACTTCTCACGATGCCCTATTTTGATGAAAATAAATTTGCAAAAATTTGCTCAGAACGTTACGCCATTAACTTCATTGATCTAAGAAACGCAAAAGTCCCCCAGGATACACTTTCCTCACTCAAGAAGCGTTACGTGACCAAGTGGCGTGCCATTCCGATTCAGAAAACAGCGACCAAGGTGACCCTCGCCACTTTTGATCCGAGTGTCGTTCAGGATGGAAGTAGGGAATTACAGGATGTCTTTAAGAAGCAAGTGGAATTCATCCTTACAAATATTTCCTCTTGGAGAAAACTCTACTCCAACGTAAAAGATTCCGTTGATGATCTCATCAACAATATTCAGGAAGTCAACAACCTCACCATGCAGGACGATAATACGAACGTTAAGGCCGAAGATATTTCGGATGACATCGTGACCTTCGTGAATAGACTCCTCGCTGAAGCGTATGTCAAAAAAGCGTCTGACATTCATGTCGAGCCGTACGAGAGAATCTTCCGAGTTCGTTTTCGGATGGATGGCTCGCTCGTAGAAATTGCGCAACCACCAAAGTCGATGATGGCACCCGTGGTCTCGCGTTTGAAAATCATGTCCCAGATGGATATCTCGGAAAAGCGTAAGCCCCAAGATGGAAGGATTAAACTTTTGATCGGCGGCAATCCCATCGATTACCGCGTCTCTTCCCTTCCGACATTGTTCGGTGAAAAAATTGTTCTTCGTCTTCTTGATTCCTCAACTCTTCAGCTCGATATGACTAAGCTTGGGTTTGAACAAAAACAATTGGATATCTTTAAAGAAGGTATTTATCGTCCCTACGGAATGTGCCTCGTTACGGGTCCGACAGGATCAGGAAAAACGACCACGCTTTATTCAGCGATGGCCGAGCTCAACACACCCGATAACAATATTTCCACAGCAGAAGATCCCGTCGAGTTTAACCTTGAAGGGATTAACCAGGTAAACGTTAAGAAAGAAGTCGGACTCACATTTGCCACTTCTCTTAAATCATTTCTTCGCCAAGATCCAGATATCATCATGGTGGGAGAGATTCGAGATCTTGAAGTTGGTGAGATCGCTGTCGAAGCCGCACTCACTGGTCACCTTGTCCTTTCGACACTTCATACCAATGATGCACCGGCAACCGTAACACGATTATTAAACATGGGTATCGAACCATTCCTCGTGGTTGCTGCTCTCAATGTGATTGTTGCCCAAAGGCTCTGTCGAAAAATTTGTATCAATTGTCGAGAAGAAAAAAAATCGACGACTGATGAACTCATCGCGTGCGGTTTTGCACCAGCTTCGGCGGAGAAAATTAAAGTTTACCACGGAAAAGGTTGCGAAATCTGTGCGAGCACTGGATACAAAGGGCGAATCGCTATTTACGAGGTCATGCAGGTCACACCGAAAATCAGAGAACTGATTCTGCGGAATGCTTCCTCTGATGATATTAAAAAACAGGCCATCAAAGATGGCATGAAAACATTAAGAATGTGTGCACTGACGAAAGTCGCCCAGGGTCTTACGACTCTGGAAGAAGCTGTGACGAACTCATCTTCTGATCAGCTTTAGGAGTAATGTATGGCCGATAATATGAATTCGAATACGAAAACCCAGACACAGTCTGAGCAGGGGATCGGAAATCTTCAGATCCAGCAGCTCTTCAAGGTCATGGTGGACAACGGGGCATCGGATCTTCACCTAACCGTAGGTACAGCTCCGGGGATGAGAATTTCAGGAGACATCGTTCGAGTCAAAGTAGGAAGTCTGACTCCGGATGATACGAAAAGATTGATCTATCAGATCCTCACAGAAAAACAAAAAGCAGAGTTGGAGAAAAATCTTGAATTAGATTTTTCTTTTGGGATCAAGGGCATGGCGCGATTCCGCGCGAACGTATTTTATTCTAAGGGTGCGGTTGCGGGAGTTTTCCGCCAGATTCCCAGTTTGATTCCAGATTACGAAGCTCTCGGTCTCCCTCCAGTTCTCCTCGAGATGGTTAACGTGTCTTCTGGGCTATTTCTCGTCACCGGTCCAACCGGATCAGGGAAATCGACGACACTCGCCTCTATTATCGACAAGCTGAATTCAAACTCACCTTCTCATATCATTACGCTCGAAGATCCGATTGAATTTGTTCACCAACACAAACTTTCGCTCGTTAATCAGCGTGAAGTTGGTGCCGATACACTGAGTTTTTCAAAAGGTATTAAATCACTCCTTCGTCAGGATCCGGACATCGTTCTTGTGGGTGAGCTACGGGACCCGGAAACAATCGAAGCCGCTCTCACGATCGCAGAAACCGGTCACGTTGTTTTTGGTACACTTCATACGAACTCAACCGTCCAAACGATCAACCGGATTATTAACGTTTTTTCGCACGAGCAGCAGGAACAGATTCGCACCCTTCTCTCATTCGTTCTCCAGGGTGTTGTAGCTCAGCAGTTACTTCCCAAAATACCGAAAGGCCGCTGCCTCGTTCAAGAAATTCTTCGGATTACCCCGGCGATCCGAAATCTTATTCGCGAAGATAAAGTGCATCAGATTTATTCTCAGATGCAGATTGGACAAGAGTCTACTGGGATGAACACAATGAACCAACACATCAAGAAGCAGCTTGATGTGGGATTAATTTCACCCGAAACGGCGATGACTTATTCTAATAACCCTGAAGAGCTCTCGCGCATGTTAGGTCTTGAAGATAGACCGAAGGGTAGATCGAAGTAATTTATGCCAAAGTTTAGGTACGCTGGATTTACGAATGACGGTAAGAAGGTTGAATCAACTATCGATGCCGATACGATAAAAGATGCGAAGAAAATGCTTCGTCGTCAAAATGTTCGCGTCACCAGAATTAACGCTCCGTCTATTTTTGAAGTGGATCTCGGTGAGTTCATGGTGGAGAAGGGCCTGGCGAGACCCTTCGGCCGCGCCGAACTCATGCGCTTTACTCGCCAGCTAGCAATTCTCATTAATGCTGGTGTCCCCATTCTCGAATGTATGGAGATTCTTCATAAGCAGGAACAAAATCTAGTTCTTAAAAAAGTGGTGAAAAATATTACTCTTCAAATTGAAGAAGGGAAGAGCTTGTACGATGCGATGTCGCAGCAACAAGGTTTTGATAAGCTCTACTGCGCACTCGTGAAGGCCGGTGAGGCCGCGGGTATTCTTGATACGATCCTTGTGAAGCTCGCTGAGTTTCTTGAGAAAGCGGAAAAACTTAAGAAGCAAGTGAAGTCAGCTCTCACCTATCCAGCGATCGTCGTCGTCGTAGGTATTATTGTTATTTTCGGACTCATGACCTTTGTTGTTCCGATGTTCGTTGATATTCTCAAAGAATCAGGGCAAAAAATTCCTTTCGTTACTCAACTCGTGATGGATATTTCTCAATTTTTTCAAGACTACACTCTGCTCTTAATTGCTGGCCTCGTGGCAGGCTTCATTCTCTTTATAAATTTCATCAAAACGACGGAAGGAAAATCTCAGTGGGATAGAATTACCATGAGGGCTCCCCTGTTTGGTCTCCTTATTATTAAAGGGAATCTCGGCGCATTCACGAGAACCCTTTCGACGATGCTCGCTGCTGGTGTTCCGATCATTGATTCATTAGAAATTTGTATCGACACTCTCGACAACACTCAGATTGCAAAAGACCTCCGTAAAGTGAGACAGGCCGTGATCGAAGGGAAATCGATCACCGAACCACTCGAACGGATTACGTACTTTCCACCACTGGTCACTCAAATGATCAAAGTAGGAGAGGCGACCGGTAACCTCGATCAGATGTTAATTAAAGTAGCAGACGTTTTTCAGGATGAAGTCGAAGAGCTCGTCGCAAACCTCACCAAGCTGATCGAACCGATCATCCTCGTTGTCCTTGGGGGAATCATCGCCGTTGTCCTGATTGCCATGTATCTCCCTATCTTTATGTCGGCCGGTGGTGTTCAGGAATAAAAAAGGCAATAAAACATGGCGGTACGAATTTTATGATTTGACTAAAACGACTTCACTGGCCCATGTTGCCGGCATAAGTTGCCGAATTGTTCTAAAGTGAAAGTATTTGCTACGATTTATGAAAGAAAAGCGACAAACGAGTTAAAATAGTCACTGAGATGCAGATGTTCAAACGGCTCTTAATGTCGGGTGAAAGGAAGCAGATCAAACAACAACATGGTGCCCTCTTAATGGTCACCGTCTAGGAGTAAAAATGAAAACGTTCTTGAAGACGCTTAAGCGTCAAGATGGCTTTACGTTAGTAGAGCTTATGGTCGTCGTTGCTATCATCGGTCTTCTTTCTGCAGTCGCGATCCCTAATTTTCAGAAGTATCAGGCGCGCGCTAAAACTTCTGCAGCTAAACTTCAGCTTTCTGCCATCTACACTGCCGAGGCTTCGTTCTTTGCCGACTACAACATCTACGCGTCTTGTCTCCGCTACATGGGTTATGACCCAACTGAAGAAGCTCCTAGTCGCTATTACACTACAGGATTTGCTGCCTTCACAACGATTGCCACTGCTGCTTATGCATCAGCTTCCAATGCGGGTATCGCTGTAGCTGAATGTCCAGCCACGCTCGCTGGGGCAACCTCCAGTTCATTCACTGCCGCGAAAGCGACAGGTTCTTCCCTCTCAGATACATCCCATATGACAACTACAGCTGGTGGAGACCAATCAGTTGATGCCAACATGACTTACGTTGCAGGCGCTGCTGGTATCATCCATAAAAACTTTACGGGTGCTAGTGGTGCAGCAGGATCATCTTACTTCACAATTAACCAGATCAAGAGAATCACGACTGTTCGTAACGGATACTAATTAGTATGGTGACGTTTTCACAGGGAGCTCCTAGAGCTCCCTTTTTCATTTCTTCTTCAAGCACTCGTGGTTTTTCACTTGTTGAGTTGATGATCGTCGTTGCCATCATTGGTTTACTTTCTGCTGTCGCTATTCCCAATTTTACCAAATTCCAGGCACGGAGTCGCACGACGGAGGCAAAGCTTCAGCTCTCGGGTGCCTACACTGCCGAGTCTGCTTTTTTTAGCAGCTATGGAATTTATCATATCTGCCTGGCCTACATGGGCTATGATCCGACCGAGTTTAGAAGCTCTCGCTTTTACTCGATAGGCTTCACTGTTCCGTCTGCAATTAATAATACTGCATATGGCTCCGCCGTGACCTCTGACTTAGATCAAGTGGCTTGTCCTGAAGTCATGGCGACAGGAGAGGGGACGACTTATTATTCTGCCGGGTCGGGTGTGGGGAATGTCGTGGCTGATGTTTCGTTTATCCCTTCGACTGCTATCGGAACTCAGGCCGCAGAAAATCAAATGACCTATGTTCTCGGCGCAGGTGGTGTTATCCACAAAAATTTTATTGCCACGACAAACTCTTCTGCATTCACCATTAATCAGGCTAAAGTTTTTTTGCCTCTTCGAAATGGGTTCTAATTAATCAATCGTCGTCACCGGGATCGATTTGGCGTAGTCGCCTTTTTTCTTCAGTCGATATCGGATGAATGGGGTTCTGCTATGAAACTTACCCCCGATATTTAAATACGGAACACCGTAGGCGTCCTTCGTTTCACAGTTATTTTTTTTCGCATTTAAGCAAAGAATATCCCGCTCAGATTTAAGAGCGTGAAAATCGCGAGTGAGTTTCGTGACGAGTGACTCGTCTTTAGACATTGTCATCATCTCGAAAATCAATGCAAGAGCGGCATCAATATTAAAACCCGTTTCTACTTTTAACTTCACAACGAGTGAGGGAATGAACGAGGGAGCCTTGGGATGAGTTTTGATCCGGTCTAAGTAAGGGAGACCTTTTTGATAGTCGTTGAGTTCAAAATAATAAGTGAAGCCCAGATTGTAATTCAATCGGTAATCTTCCGGAAAATACTTCACCCCTTTTTCCATTAAATCTGCCGCTCCCAGGAGATCGTCTTTTACGATGGACAGATATTGACCACCCCAGAGGTAGTTCTGGTAAAACTTGGGGTCTAATTCTGAAATCGTATTGAAGCGGATGTACATCCAGCTATTGAGATCTCGCCCGGTATAGTGTTCGAGGTCCGACTCAAGGAGAGTTTGGACCCAGAGAAGATCAGTTAGGAGTCTCTTGTTCCCTGCGGAGAGAAATACCAAGAAATTCTTGTTGATGTTAATCGCCGTATCTTGCTTGGAAAGGATCGGAACAGGTCTTGGGGTCTTCTGATTCAGAATTCCAGCCGCAACGAAAAATACCAATGCAAAAGCAAGGATCGCGTTGTGTTGAAAAAAATGTTTGCTTCTGGCGATTGAATTCATACCATCTTAATTATGATACATTTCCGCGAGATTACTAAAATTTTTCGATCAGAGTTAATAGGTCAACCTTTTACGGCCCTCTCCAATGTGAGCTTTGAAGTCCCGGAGGGTTCGATGGTGGGTTTTCTTGGGGCCAACGGTGCCGGGAAAACAACTTCACTGAAAATCATCATGGATTTCATTCGCCCAACGATGGGGGAAGTCATTTTTTCATCGGTGCTCGGTACTACCCGCGAAGAAATTTTTCGGAACATCGGTTTTCTCCCTGAGCGTCCTTATTTTTATCAAAACCTCACAGGGAATGACTTCCTTCTTTTCATGGGTCGTCTGACGGACCTCGACGCCAGAACTGTAAGTGAAAGAGTAAAAGTTTGGGCCCCACGGTTTAAGATCGACCACGCTCTCGGACGTGAGTTAAAAACGTATTCGAAGGGAATGCTTCAGAGAATTGGTTTTCTCGCAACGATCCTTCATGAACCTAAGATAATCATCCTCGATGAGCCGCTCTCCGGGCTTGATCCCATCGGAAGAAAAGAACTCAAGGACGTGATCGTAGAAGTCCATAAAGCTGGGAAGACAGTTTTCTTTTCAAGTCACATTGTGCCTGATATCGAAGAAATCTGCGACCGGGTTATCTTTCTTAAAAACGGAGCCCTCGCCTATGATGGATCTGTGAGTACCCTGATGAAGCAGGCAAAAGTCCAGGACTTCACACTCACTGTTCAATCCCCTGGAGAACTTCCGCCACAAGTAAAATTTAAACAAAAACTTCTTCTGGCCGAAGACCTCACTCGCTTTACCGTATCGCCGGATCAAAAAGAAGTGCTTCTGAACCATCTCGTCATCGAAAAGAAAAATATCGTTTCTCTCGAAATGATGAAACCGAGCCTTGAAGAAATTTTTTACAATACGAGGGGGACCAATGACCCTCAATAAAACACTCACGATCGCTCTCTATACGTTCAAAGAAATCTGGAAGAGCAAAATTCTTCTAAACGTTTTTTTTATCGGCATGGGACTCATGGTCGTTACCTACGTCGCTACCGAGTTCACGTTTGGTGTTCCGGAACGAGTCGCCCTTGATTTCGGTTTGGGCATGCTCTCACTATCTTCTTTGGGAATTTCTCTTTTCCTCGGAGTCGGGCTCCTTTCAAAAGAAATTGAATCCCGAACTGTTTACATGGTCATCGCCCGACCAGTGCCCCGGTACGCATTTATCCTTGGGAAATTGATTGGCCTCATGGGAATTCAAGCGGTGAACGTTCTGATTCTCGCTATCATGACGATGAGTACCACAAGATTTCTTGGTGGAGAAATCAACGGACTCATCTTTTGGACCGTGGGATTTATTTTTCTCGAATCACTCATGCTTCTTCTCGTGGTGGTGTTGCTGTCTCTTTTGGCCAACAACATCCTCTCCGTCCTCTTCTCACTAGCTCTGCTCCTCCTGGGGCATGTCATAAAAGACACTCAGGAAATTTCTTTCGTGAAGGACAACCCGATTGCGGTGAAGATTCTTGAAGCTTACCACTTCATGCTTCCAGCTTTTTACAAATTGAATCTTAAAGATTTTGTTCTCTACAACAACGAATTACCTCCGAGTTATTTGTTCGGAAACCTCGCCTATGGAATCCTCTACTCGGCGTTTCTTCTTCTGGCCGTTGTTTTCCTCTTCCAGAGGAAAAACCTCGATTGAGTAATTTATATCTATTCTACGCAACCGTTTTTGGTTTGATGATGGGAAGTTTTCTAAACGTCGTCATCATTCGTCTCCCGGAAAAAAAAGATTTAGTTCAGGCACGATCCGCTTGCCCACAGTGTGGCACCCTGCTTCGCTGGTACCATAACATTCCCGTCTTAAGTTTTTTGTTTCTTAAAGGGAAATGCGGATTCTGTGGAAATCGAATCTCGTGGCGCTACCCGCTCATCGAAACACTCACTGGACTTGTCGCTTACGCTCTTTTCCCCGAGTCAGTTGAAAGTGCCAGTCTCATTCTCTTTGGTTTTTATTTCACGTTGGCATGTATTTTTATCTGCCATTTTTTT
>CANETG010000052.1 GCA_947440875.1 Bacteriovoracaceae bacterium | reverse complement strand
TCTGCCACTTTTGATAAGTATCTTTCGCCGTTCAAAGACAAAAAGAAAGATGAGATTTTTGAAGCTGAGTTTTTAGAATTTAAATCCACCGTCTGTAAGTAAATTCACAACTCTCAAGTGCCAACGCCTCAATTCGTTCTCACACCCATAAATTCAGGCGCCACAAAGAATTAGCGCAGTAATTTCAATTAACTAGCCAATACATTTCGATTTGTTGATTTTCCCGTTATCTCACTTCCAAGGGAGTAACATGCAGCAATCCTGAAATTGATTATTAAAAGTGAGATTCAAAATGAGTTTGGATTACCAGAAACTGAAAGCGAAGAATGAGGAAGAAGGATCATTTTGGACCTCTTACTCAGACCTATTCATGGTCCTCTCCGTTGTTTTTCTCCTTCTCTATGTGGTTGCCTCTCTCCGCTCTGGAACTTCGAGTGTCCAGTCGCAAATCGAGAATCAAAAAATAAAAAGTGAGAACCAGGATTTGAAAAAACAAATCCAGGCATACAATGCGCTCAAGGATGACTACTTGGAAAAAGAGGCCTCAGCGGAGGAGGCCCGCATGTATGAAGAGTTGATGGGGAAACTGTCTCTACTTCAGGATGAAGCCAAAGAGGAAAAGAGACAACTGGAGGCGCAGGCATCTGAGAATGATTCAAAGGCACGCGCCCTCAACCAGTACCAACAGATGGTGAGAAACATTGTGAACACCAATCTGCTTTCAAATAAAAAAATCAAGTTTAGAAACGAGGTCATTAAGGAGAAAAACGAAGACATTTCCGAGAAGAAACAGATCATTGCTGAAAGTCAGCAGAAGATCTCGGAACAGGATAAGGAAATCCGCGAGAAGCAACAAATCCTCGAGCAGCGGAGGCAGGAAGTTGCGCGCCTCCAGGATGAGGTGGTCGAGAAAACAGAAAGCCTGAACGAAACTCAGGCGAAGATTCAAAATCTCAACTCCAATTTGACAGGGAAGATCAAAGAGTTGAGAGATACCGCTCAGAAAGCAAACACATCGCAGACTGTCCTCAATCGCCAGATCGCTGTGATGAAACTTTCGAACGCCAAAAAAATCTCTGAACTCCAGAACGCCACAGAGGGCATGAAGGAAGAACTCGCCCAAGCTCAAGCAGAGCATGAGGCCAAGATGGCGATGATGAAATCGGACTTCAACAACAAGATGAACGCAGAACGCCAACAGCTTGAAGATCAGTTGAACAAAGAAAAGGCAACTGCTTCGGAGAAAGCTTCTGCCCTGGCCGAGTTTAAAAATAAAATGGCGGGGGAAAAAGCTCAGTTAGATGGTGAGCTTGCAAAACTCAAGGATGAAGTTGGTAAGGCCAAAGGTGATGCGCAGAATGCGAACAACCAGCTGGCCGATGCCAAAAAAGAGCACGGACGCTACCTCGCCGCGATCGACAAGCTCCAGAAAGACAAGGACGGTCTTTCGGGTGACTTGAAACGCGCTGAAGAAATCATGAACGCAAAAAAGAAGTTAGCAAAAAAAATTGCTGACCAGCTCGCCAAAAATGGAATCAAGGCGGGAGTCGACGGAAAGAACGGAGACGTGACGATCCAGTTCGGAGAGTACTTCGACACCGGTCGAGCGGACCTGAAGCCCAATATGAAAGAGCTCCTTCGTAAGTTCGTACCTACGTATTCAAAAGCACTGCTAGAAGATGAGAAAATAGCCAAAGAAATTTCCTCGGTGGAAATCGTTGGATTTTCCTCGCCAACGTATAAAGGGCGCTACGTTGATCCGCAGAGCTTAAGCGATGCAGACAAGACTGCGGTTTCGTACAACCTTGATCTTTCTTTCAATCGGGCAAAATCAATCTTCAGCTATATGTTCAACAAGAAAGAAATGATTTACCAGCACCAAAAAGACATGCTGCCGCTGGTGAAAGTCACAGGGCGATCGTTCTTAGCAGAGGAAGTTAAAGGGCGGGATATTGCCTCAGGGCTCGATCACAAAGATTACTGCGCTAAATATAATTGCGAAAAATCGCAGAAAGTGATCATTCGCTTCAACTTAAAGGATTAAGGGGAATTTATGAGTCAGGACTTAGTTCAAGGAATCGTTGATGGAGTGGTGGTGTTTGCCACCGATCTTTTGATGCCAGCGATGGGTTTGTTTTTTATCTTCGCTGCAACACTGCGCTTTCTCATCTATTACACAGTAAAACGTGAAGACTGGTTCTCAAAAGAATTCAGTAAACGAGTGAAGAAATTTATGGACGCTAGAGATGAAAAGGCTGAGCAGTCATTTTACGTCATCTGTAAGCGTCTTCTTGAAATTACTTACTACGAAGTATTCGAAGTCCGAGCGATTCTGAAACGTCGTAACCCTGATGCGATCATGACGGTCACGGACAGAGTCTTTCTGGTCCAGCAAGGCTCAGCCCGCATGGTTCACGATATCCAAAAACAGGTTCGGTACCTGAAGTGGGGTGAGCGTCCGAAATTTCTTGAGATCTCAAACTCCGTCCTCCGGAATAATCCCTGTTTCAATAGGGTGTTCGGGATCGTTCCCGTCGGGGTCTTCAACGATTTCCTCAATACCGTTCCAGGATTATTTATCGTCGGCGGAATCTTCGGAACCTTTCTCGGAATCATGAAAGCTCTTCCGGAGCTTGGGGGAATGAACCTCTCGGATGTCGAAGGCTCCAAGGTCATCATGGATAATTTTCTTTTAAAAATATCGTTTTCGATGTCGACCTCCATCATCGGAATCATTCTTTCTGTCCTCATGGGTCTCATCAACACTTTCTTTAGCTGTGAAAAAGTTTACATGGGAACAATCGAGCGACTGGAAAATGAGTTCGATGTCCTCTGGAATATGTCATCGAGTAACAAGCTTCCAGAAGAAATGACAACATTTGATTCGGAAAGAGATCCTATTGAAATCCTCTCCGAAGATCTCATCTCAAAAGAACTCAACGTAGAAATTGGCTTCCTTCAGTTAGTCAGACCCATCAGCCGCTGGTGGGGAAAAATGGGCCGCGCTCCGATCAACTCCCATGTGGCATCTGAAGCCCTCGGGGGGAAAGCACCAGCAAAGACAGTCAATCCTAAAGAAAGAGAAGTCGCATAATAAGCTTCGGAGGTCCTGTGTCTTCACTGATAATAAAAGTTTCAAGAGACGGTCAGAGTCAGGAATATCTTTTCAGTTCTCTAGGTCCCATCCTCGTGGGGTCTGATGAAAAATGTGACCTGAATCTCCCTGACGTTTTAGGGAAACTTCTTGAGGTGAAGATTTCGGGAGGAAATATATTCATCAAAGATTTAGGGAGCGATCATCAGATGTTTCTCAATTCACTGACACTCCCGCACCGCGAGGAAGTTCGGTATCAAGAAGGGGAGGCGATCACGATCCAGAACTCACGCTATCAGATTTCGGTCTCTCGCGCCAAGAAAGAGACTGAAGACCCTCCTCCGTTCTTTGAAGCGGAGTTTAAAGAGCGTCTCGATAAAATGAATTTCCGTCTTCGGGAAAAAGAAAGTGAACTCAAGTCGCTCTCCCATGAAGAGGGAAGAAAGCGTCATGACCTCGATGAATTATTAATGTCTTACCAGAAGGAATCGCAACAAAAAGGAAAATTATCCGTCGAAGTTGAGGGGCTTCGTTCTCAGAAAGAACAATTGGGCAAAGAACTGAGATCGAACCACCAAAAATTTCAGGACGAAGAAGGTAAAGTGCGTGATCTGCGCGATTACGTCAAACGTCTTGAGACCGATGAGCGTCAGCTCAAAGAAAATATCGTCGCTCAGAATCTCGTGTTAAGAAATCTCAAAGATGATCGCGACGATCGTCTCCGAGAAGTTGATAAACAAAGACAAAGACTCTCAGACCTCGAACTCGAGGCGAAAAATCGTGAAGAAGAACTTCTGGATCTCGCTCACGAATATAAAGATCAAGAACAAGAGATCGAAGAAGAAACCAGAAGGGTAGAATCCATTCTCGTAAGAAATCAAATTGCTGTCAAAGAGACGGCACGAATCCGCGAGCACATGGCCCAGGTGCTTAAAGAGAAGACTCTGCTTGATCATGAAGTACAGGGAATGCAGGAGGAGATTGAATTCCTCGAAAACCAACGGAAAGAGTTACAGGTAAAAACGGTAGAAACGAGGGGGAATGTTTCAGCTCTCGAAGGGGAGAAAGGTCGACTTATTGAACAAATCGAGCAGCATAAAGATCAGGAGTTTAATCTCAAGAATCTCAATGCAGAGCTGCGAATTGAGCTCATGAAGGCAGAAGAAAAGCTCTCATCCAAAAAAGGGCAGCTCAACAAAGTCGAATTTGATGCACAGGATGCACAACGGAAGCTTTCGACTCTCGTGTTTGAGGTTGAGCGCTCGGATATGCGTCTCGGGCAACTCACGAGCGAAGAAAAAGTCCTCGATCTTAAGATGAAATCCATTCACCAGGAATTAAACAGCCTTTCTAAAAAAGCCCAGGAAGAAAAGCGCGGCCTTGAGGAGAAGTACTTCGAACAAAAAACGAAGCTTGAAAGTGATCTCAGCCAAATTCGCTCTTCCATCGAAGAAGGGATAAAGATAAACAATGGACAAGAAGCGGAAAGGTTGCGGCTCCAGAATTTAGTCGAGGAGATGAATTCCAAGTCCCGCTCCCTCCAGAAAGAAAAATCATCCCTCGAGGGCTCAGTCTTAGAACTCAATGTGCATAAAATTGCTCTCCAAGACGAGATGAAAGCGTTGAACACTGAAATCATCCGGCTCAACCATGAGCGAGATCGCGTTCAGCGAGATTTTTCATCACTGTCAATCAAACTCATGGATGTGGAAACTGAGATTAAAGAAAATCTCGAGGAAGCAAAGCTTGAAGTTGAAAACTTTAAGAATCAGGAAAGAGCGCGAATCTTTGCTGAAAAAAGCGTTACATTGGCCGAAGTAGAATCGTTTAAGCAGAAGTCTTTAGCCGAAGTAGAAAATGAGTACCGAAAAAAAGAAGAAAAGCTCCATATGATGAAAGTGGATGTTCATGCGGAGGCCGAAAAAATTCTTCGAGACGCGCGAGATCAGGAGTCTTCAATGATTCGCGAGGCCTCTCTCCGGTTATCGGCGGCGACTGAGTCGGCAGATGAGAGAGAGGGAGTTGCTCACAGGCGCATGAAAGAAGCGCAGGAATACCTCAAAGGAAAAGAAAAAGAAGCTGAACTTATTCTTAATAAAGCACGTCTCGATAGCCGGGAGCTCATAAAAAGAACTGAGCTTGATCTTCAAGCGGAACTTACTTCTGGGAAGAAAAAGATCAAAGGTTATCTCACCATGAAACGTGAGAAGGGAGAAACTTTCATTGAAAGTATGAAACATGACCATGAGTCACGACTTCGGAAAATGGAAGCTGCCGCCCAGAAAAAACTAGACGATGTGAAAAAAAGCGAACTCAAGAAAGTCGCGAAGTTAAGAGAAGATGAAAATTCTCGCTTCCAAGACTTGAAAGTTGGAATGAAAAATGAGCTCGACGCAGAAAAACTGCGGACGATGAAAGAGATTGGAGAGCTCCGTTTACAGCAAGCAGAGGAACTTGAGAAAAAGAAAAAGTCCATGCTTGAGCACATCAACGAATCAAAGTTCCGCCACCAGAATAATTTTGATCAAGAAATGAAGAAAGAAAAAGAAGCCTTTGAAAAAACTAAACGTGACCGCGTTGATAATGCCACTCGTGCGATCATGAATCTCCTAAGCACGGATGTCGAACTGGTCAAACAAGAAGACCAGCTATGGCGCAAGCGCATCAGTGAAACCCTGGAGGCTGTCATCAACGGAGTTTCTTCTGAGAGACAAAAAGAAGTTGAACAGATTCTTGATATGAATCCAGCAGATAAGAAGAAAATCGGTCCCGTCGTCCGAAAATTTGCTTTACGATTCGGAGTTCCAGCTGCGGTTGCGACTGTTGTCATGGCAGACGTTGGAAACTTTCGAACCGATATGATGAATCAGGTCGGAGATATCCTCCAGCGACAGGAATCGGCTTCCCAATTGTACGCTGACAAACAGAAAATTGAATGGCGTGAAAAAAATACGTTCACTCCCACCACGACCCAAGGCTACAAAGAAAACTACACAGATAACATCGTTTATACGACTGACTTTGATAAGGTTTATGCCCAAGAAGAATTTCAAAACGATTGGATCCTCAAAGTTCATGATTTCATCGTAAGGGATCTTGAACTTTCTGAGGATATTGCGATGGATTTCATTTCTGCCGAAGGAAGTCTCGTGACTGAACTCGGAAATCTCAAAAAAGAGCTTCATCCTAAAATCTTGAATCAGGGTATCAAAAAAATGCGAGACTATGAGTCAGCGCAACTAGCATGGCTCGGTGAAAAAATTCCGGATGAGTCAAAACGTGAAAAATTCGCAGACTTTCGCCGCGAGTATTTTGAAAAGTACTATAACGAGAAGTATCTCCCGGGCCGCAGTATGGCGGGACAACCTTAGTGTGATAAATCTTCCTCACTTAAAAGAGGGGGAGAGATGAAGCTTTTTTTATTTTGGCTGGTTTTACTTTCTACGACGGCGATGGCGTCAGTGAAGGAGATCTATCTTCCCACTCTTGATTGTGGAAGGCATGAGTTTCACGATGTCACTGTCACTTTTGAAGATAACGAGGAATCCAGACGAGATTTAACCGTCGGGAATTTGTGTGAAAAACTTGCCCTCAAACTTTTAAGAAAATCACGTGTCGAAGAACTTTCTCGATTTGTGGCCGATGAGATGGCACCGAAGAAACTTGATCGTTTCATGCCAAGAGCAAATGACTTCTTTCGGATGGTTCTCTTTAAACGAGATATCATTAAGAAAATAGATTTTGATTACACT
This sequence comes from Bacteriovoracaceae bacterium, assembly GCA_947440875.1. GTDB lineage: Bacteria > Bdellovibrionota > Bacteriovoracia > Bacteriovoracales > Bacteriovoracaceae > Peredibacter. Next base: position 5,897 of record CANETG010000052.1, on the reverse strand, counting down.
TCTGATACCCTTACCGAAATCCTTAAACGTCTTGAGGACAAAGTTCGTTTGAAGGTCACAACTTTTGAACCAACTTCTCGTCAGATGGTAACAGTTGCTTTTCATAAAGGTGGAACTGCATTTTTTAACGAGTATAAACTTGAACGTAAAACCTGCTCGATGATCAATACTCTCGTTCATGAATATATGCATTTTGTTGGCTATTCCCATGGGGACAATAGTCCAGAGGGTAAGGCGAATTCTGTGCCCTATTATTTTGGTAACAGGGCACAGGAACTTTGTGAAGCGGGTGTGATCTAGTCGAGCTTCTTAGCGAGACTCCGCACTAAGTATCCAACAGCGTAGGGGACTGAGTACTTTCTTGTCGGAGTGGCAGAGACTGCATGTTGAAACCCAAGTTTATGTAGCCACTCGTGAACCATGTTCGTCGTCACTCCGTAAGGTCTATTGGCATTGAGGAATCTTTCATTCATCCACACGCGCAACTCGGAAGGATAAGTGTACCCGACGGTATTGTTTGCCGCCCGATAGACTTCGAGCGAGAGATCCATCTGATTATCAACTCCGGGATTCAACATCTCTGAGCCTTCAATAATCTTCTTATAAATCTGAGCATTAGAAAGTCCCTGATTATCATTGAACGTTTTTTTACCACTAAATTGATGATTCAGAATGTTTCTTTTAAATTCATCTGATGCGATCACTTTTTTAATGAGTTCGGAAGCGGCACGGATCTTATCTTCTTGGGCTGTCGTAAATTCATCATCCAGGCTGACGTTCACTTCAAAATTGAGTGCCGCAGACGGAGTCACACCTGACTCGATTTCTTCGAGACTCACAGTGTCTCCGGCGGAAGTACTTCCGCCACCGGATTTTCCACATGAAGCCAGGAACAAGAAAACGAATATAAAAGAGAGAGTTCTGACCATGATTACCTCTGTGGGTTTTTTAGGCTTCAACGATTTATTTTGAACCTTGTGATAAACTTAAGATGAGCCCAGAGTTTGTTCGTTCGAATACTCATCTTCAAGTGGAACTTTGGGACAGGAGTTTTAACCGAAATTCTTCGTTCACGTTTTTCGGGGTACAAAACCTCAAAGTGAATCTATTTTTTTACGATCCCAAAAATCTATTTTGCTTAAGCCTCTGAGATTTCATTCATTCTTAAGAATCCCGAGCGCCTTGCTCTAGAATAAAATACCCCATGAAAAAGAGTGATTTGCCGATATGAAATGTAGGGAGCGACATGGATTACGGTGAATACGTCATGACAACGATGATGAAAGCAGGAACGAAAATCGTTCCCTTCGTCGTTTCTGTTGTTGTCGGCTATTTCGTCTTCATTAAACTACCTTTCTGGTTTTTTCGTTCTACGATGAGAGACGCAAGAAAAGTAGACCCTGAGTTCGATCTCCCTCAATTTCCCGAAGAACCAAAAGTCATGCGACTTGAAGAAAAGATCAAGCGTGATGCTGAAGAATTGAATCGCGAGCATCAGAAGTTTCAACAGCAGAATAGAAAAACAGACTCTAAAAAAGAGCAGCCCAAAAAAGAAGAGCCAAAAAAAGAAGAACCAAAAAGAGAGTCACCGAAACGTCCAGCTGCAGAAGCGGGTCAGTCTCCCGAGGCCCTTTTTGAACTTCTTCCCGGTCAAAAATTCACTCCGAGCGAACTCAAATCGCGCTACCATGAACTCTTAAAACAAAGTCACCCTGACCGCGTCGCGAGCATGGGTCCAGATTTCAAAAAGCTCGCCGAGAAAAAAACCAAAGAAATAAATGACGCCTACTCGAAACTAAAAAAGAAAGCTTCTTGAGGTTTGTGTTCTTTGTCTTTTTTTTTCGTCCCATCTGTCCTGGCAGATGTCGAATCTGAGTTTGCAGATGTTTTTCTCAAAAGTCTTACCGTTTTTTAAAGCAAATTCGAGGCGATCTTCTCAAAATTGCAGCCAGTTGCGGGAATAGAAAAGAGCGCAAATCCTTTCCTTAATGCATGGCAAACAGCTAAACTGACCCTCACAATAGTGAGGTGTTTATGAAGTTACTCGAAGGTAAAAAAGCTCTTATCCTTGGTCTGGCCAACGACCGCTCCATCGCCTGGGGAATTACCAAAGCATTTAAAGAGCAGGGATGTTCTATTGCTCTTTCTTATATGAACGACGCCATCAAAAAAAGAGTGGAGCCACTCGCCGCTGAAATCGGTGCTGATTTTGTTTTTGAAATGGATGTGACTAACGACGCTCACTATCCAGCGATGAGAAAGACGGTTGAAGAAAAGTGGGGGAAGTTCGATATCATCGTTCATTCTCTCGCGTTCGCTGATAAAGAAGATCTTTCACGCGCTTTCATGCACACATCACGAAAAGGTTTCGCGATGGCGTGTGATATTTCCGCATTCTCCCTGGTAGGGATCACGGACTCACTTCAAGATTTAATGAACGATAATGGTTCTATTATCAGCATGACCTATTACGGATCACAAAAAGTCATCAAGAACTATAACGTCATGGGTGTCGCCAAAGCTGCTCTCGAAGCATCGACTCGTTACCTCGCGTACGATCTTGGTCCTCGAGGGATTAAAGTAAATTGTATTTCCGCTGGTCCGATCAAAACTCTTGCGGCGTCCGGAATTACTGGTTTCAGATCTCTTCTTTCTCAAGTCGAAGAAATTTCTCCGATGAAGAAAAATGTGACCCCGGAAGACTGCGGGGGAGCCGCGGTTTATCTGGCTTCTTCTCTCTCCGGCGGAGTGACTGGGCAAGTTCTGTATGTGGACTCAGGACTCAACATTCTGGGCGGTTTCTAGTGTCGTATGTCTTCGGACAGTTCACTCCGGAGCACCTGAAGAAAATGAAAGAGGGCATTCACCTTTTTAACGAACAAAAATATTGGGAATGCCACGAGAGCCTGGAAGAGATCTGGCTCGAAGATAGAACCGATACTGCTCGCTACATTTACTGGGCCGTCATCCAAGTGGCCGCTGCCTGCATCCATTACCGCGATGATAAAATCATCGGTGCCCAAGGCATGATCACCAAAGCGAAAGAAAAATTTAAAAAAGCTCGCGAGCTCCACGTGCTGACTCCGGAAGTAGAAAAACTTCATTGGTATGAGCTAGAAAAATTAGTCATGGCCGTGCCCGAAGGGACTCAGTCAGAGCTCAATGATTTCGTTTCACTCTATGAATTTCGTTTTCCCGACACTGCCACACTTTAGAGGTACGCTTTGGGGGGACTGCCACTGTTTCTTGTCTCGGATAAACGTGTAACCCCTCGGATGTGTGATGGGGGCCGAAGGGCGGTTAGACTCTGGTTACATGAAACAAATTATCCTTATCTTTTTTGCTCTCTCTCTCTCGCTCTCGGCCATCGCTGCTCCCCCAAAGTTTGCTTACGGGAAGGCCCAGGGCTACACCGGTCTTAAAAAATCCCTTCTCTACCAAGCCCTCGGAGTCCGCAAAGTTTATCGTCGGCTTGCTTAAGCACATCCAAATAATTTCCAAATACTCGGAAAAGCCTCCTCACTGTTAGTCTCAGTACTCTTTCATTTTTTAGGGGGCTTTGACCAAGAATTGGCGTACTTGACACTATGCTAGCGGTCTAAAAACATCTGACGTTTCTACGCCCCTGGTATAGGATTCCGAGATAATTTTCTCGGAGAAAAATATGCTTTGGCTCACTGTGATTGAATGGCTTGGTCGTCTCGTTCTCATGATTCTTATCGGTCTTTCCTTCTGGTCCATTTCTATCATTATCGAGCGCCGTCGTTACTTCAAAAATATTCCTACACACGCCAACGATTTAAAAAAATCGATCAGAGAAAAGAATTTTTCTTTTTCAGGTTACTACGCAGAATTTTTGAAAGAGCTTCAGTCTCTCAAATCTTCTGAAAAAGTAGACCAAGCGTTTGAAGCGATCATCAGTGATAAGAAAAAAGAATTAGAAAAAGGCTTGCCGGTCTTAGGGACACTTGGATCAACGACTCCGTTCATCGGACTTTTGGGAACGATCCTCGGTATCATCGTCAGTTTTGGAGAATTGTCCCGCGGAGCTGGAAGTACGAATACAGTCATGTTCTCACTGGCCGAGGCACTCATTCTGACTGCGGTGGGGCTAGTAGTTGCTATCCCTGCAGTCGTCGCTTTCAATTTTTATAATCGTAAAGTGAGACTCATTCTTGCTGAGGCAAGAACGCTCAAAGATCTTTTCCTCGCTTACAGGGATTAAGTCATGGCATTTAATTCACAAGAGGATGAGGGAATTAATGAGATCAACATTACACCTTTCGTGGATGTGGTCCTCGTTCTCCTCGTCATATTTATGGTCACGGCTCCGGCGATGATTAAAGAGAGCTTGAAGGTCAATCTTCCCAAGACTCTCACTTCCGATATCACCTCTAAGGCCGCTTCCCTAGGTATTGCCATTACCAAAGAAGGGCAGGTTGTTCTGGCCGGAAGGCTCTTATCAGAAGAGGCGCTTCAAGAAGAGTTTTCAAAGATTTCACGACAAGCTCCAGAAACAAATTTTCTTCTGAGTGCAGATACCGACGCACGCCACGGGGACGTGGTTCGCGTGATCGATCTTCTGAAAAAAAATAATCTTAATCGTTTTGCTCTCCAGGTGGAGAAGGTAAAGAATCAGTGATGGGAGCTCTAAGGCCCTGGCAACTCTCTGTCCTAATCCATGCTCTGATCTCTGTGGCATTTGTTGTGCTCACTAAAATTTCACTTCCTGCTCCGGAAGTTTATGAAGTGCCAATCTATACCGAACCCTTTGAGATACAAAAACTCACGGAAGTAAAAGATGAAAAACCGAAAATCGTTTTAAAGTCTATCAACGAACAGACTTCGAATCAGCCTAGTCGCGAAGTCTTCGGGGCAAATAGAAATTCTTACACCGATGAAAGTGTCAATGATGCAGAAGCAGTGAGTGCCAAGAAAGGAAATACTTTGGCCAAGTCTACTGACTCTGAAACGCTCAAAAACGAAGACGCGGATTCTCTGCCTACACCTACAGAAGAGTATCTCGTTTCGCAAATGCCACAGGTTATTTCGGAGGTCCGGCCGGTCTATCCCAAAGAGGCGCGAGATAAAAAAATCGAAGGGAAAGTTGTCATGGATATTCTCGTCGATCAAAAAGGCTTTGTGAGACAGGCGAATGTTGTTGAGGGAGAAGAAATTTTCCGCACTGGTGCCATCCAAGCGATGAAAAAATTTAAATTCAAAGCCGCAGAAGTCGACGGTAGAGCAGTGGCGGTTAAGATCCGTTATACCCTTCGCTTCCTTCTGGAGTATTAATGAGTTACTTAGTCGTTTTTCTTTTCTCATGGTCGGCTTTCGCAGTCGAGTTTCAGGGTAGGCTTTTTGAAAGAGGAACGAAAAAAAATCTTTCTGACGTGAACGTTTTTTTACTTCCTCACAAATTAAAATCCACAACATCAGAGGCAGGGAATTTTTCTTTCTCCGAAGTTCCGGTAGGGGACTGTACTTTCGTAATTAATCTTACGGGCTATCAGAAATACGAGAAGCCTTGCACCACAGGGACAATTTACCTAGAGAAAATTAGCTACACAGGATTCGAAACGACAGTGACGGGAAAAGTGACTAAACGTGACGATCAAGGACAAACTCTCACGCGCGAAGAATTCATGAAAGCACCAGGTTCTTTCGGTGGAGATCCAATCAGAGCGGCACAGAACCTTCCAGGAGTTGCCCAGAGTGGCGCCAACGCACAGATTATTATTCAAGGTGCGAGTCCCGAAGACACAGGCTACGTGATTGATGGACATCGCGTTCCGATCGTTTTTCACTTCGGCGGACTTTCAAGTGTTGTTATTCCCGATGCCGTTGACCGTGTGGATCTCCTTCCTTCGGGATTCGGGCCTGAATATTCGCGCGCT
>CANETG010000051.1 GCA_947440875.1 Bacteriovoracaceae bacterium | reverse complement strand
CTGTTCTCAAATAAAAGTTTAGTCCCAAGAAGGGCCAGACCAGGTGCGACTCTAAGACTGAGGAAAGATCATTCGTTCTTACTGACCGTCGATTCTTCGGGTTCTGGCCGCGACAGCGAAGTCATCACGTGGAAAATTTCTTGGAAAAATGGTCGCTACCTTCTGACGGGAATCATTCGCGATTGGTCCGATAAGCTTGATCCTCACGATCACAAATCGTGCGACGTTGATCTGCGCGCTGGTCGTGGGAAAAAAAATGGAAAGTACGTGAAGTTTCCACCGCTATCGGTTGACCTGATTGATCTTAACGAACGATTTATTCCTTCGATTTGCGAATTCTGATTTCCAAAAAAATACTCTCTCATTAGAATGGATGCCATGACACAATTTATCGATATCATTCTTCATCTGGACCAACACTTACTCGCCTGGATGTCCCTTTTTGGGCCCTGGATTTATGTCATTCTTTTTCTCATCATTTTCTGCGAAACGGGACTTGTGGTGACACCGTTTCTTCCAGGGGACTCACTTCTTTTTGCTCTGGGAGCGCTGGCGGCCCTTCAAGATGGACTGAATCTCTGGGTTCTTCTTCTCTCCCTAACGGTTGCGGGAATTATTGGTGATACCGTCAACTACCACATTGGAAAAAAATTGGGGACCAAGGTCTTCGAAAAGAACAGTCGCTTCTTTCAGAAAAAACATCTGGAAGACACTCAAGCTTTCTATGCGAAATGGGGATCCTTCACGATTATTGCTGCACGGTTCGCACCCTTCGCCAGAACATTTGCTCCTTTCGTTGCGGGAGTCGGATCAATGGATTACAAAAAATTTCTCTCCTACAATGTTATCGGTGCCATCCTCTGGGTTTTCACTTTCATCCTCGCGGGTTACTTCTTTGGTAACCTTCCGGTGGTGAAAAGAAATTTCCACATCATTATTTTTGGTGTGATTTTTGTGTCGATCCTTCCCGCGATCATTCCATGGGTGAAGTCGCGGTTGAAGCCTCGGACTGCTTAGCTTTACCCGTAACCCTTCTTAACTCTTGAGACTGTCGATTCATTAGACAGGGGCCGGTAATCTCTGCACCCTAACCTCCTTTTTCTTTAAGGGAATCGGTATTTCCTCTAGTATGGGGAAGATTAACAAACGGGACACCGATGAAGTTCTTGGTTCTTTTACTATTGGTTTTAGGAAGTGCGCAGGCTCGCGCAGAATTCTGCGATGTCCGAATGGGCCAGTCCATCGGACTCAGAGTCGTAGAGTTTGTGAGTGGGAATACGATTCATTCAAAGATGTCTTTAAAAGATACGACGGCGGATGCGATATACTCAGAAATGATCAATCTCCAGGAAGAGGGTCTTTGCGACGAGAAGATCATCGCCAGACGCTGCGTTCTTCGCTACGAGAAAAAGGCGAAAACGACCCTCATCACTTTGTTCCGTGGGGAAGATCGTTGGGTCAGCTGGCTTCTCTCAAGCAAGAAAAAGGCCCAGGACTTCATCAAGAACATGAAACGCACGGGCTTCTGTTCTTAATACATTTCTATTCGAAACTATCGTCATTAAGAAGTGTGGAGAGCCGGAAGAAGTAGCCGTCAAATCTCTGTGCTTTTTCTTTGTGCCAAATAAAATCTGGACGCTCTTTGGATTCCCAAGTGCCGCCGATGATTTCATCATTTCGGTTAAGCTCAATCCTGTACTGAAGAACCTTCGTATCAAATTTTTGAAGAGCTGTACCCTGAACGCGCTCCCAATTATTTTCAGTTTCATTCACGTACCAAACCTGAGTCGTGAGGCGAAACTCACGAACCGTGCCGCGAGCAGCGTCTCTGCCCGGAGTAAACTCCGCGGTCACCTTTGAACTATAAGCAATGACGGGCTGGTTCCAGACTTGGTCTAGGCGCTCGACGTCCATGATGAGTCCCTGACGGGCAAGACCAATTCTGTTGGCGATGATGATATGGAATGCCCCGGCGTTGAGGTCTTGATCGCAATCAGTTTCTCCGCCGGTCCATTGACCGAAATTACACCGACGACCAACCGTCGGCGCATTGCCTTGATCGATGGCGTAGTAATACGTGATGAGAGCTTTGATGTCGGAAGAACCGAAAGGAACCACCACACCGTCGGAGTTCGTTAAATATTTCGGAGTGGGTTCAGAGTGATGAAGAGCTGCGACGACCCATCCGTGACAAATCCCTTCCCAGTCCTGAGCGGTCTCAGAAACGGAGGCGGCGACCTGTTTTTTTAAGGGGTAATCATAGCGCCCCATGAGGATGTCGTATTTCTCGCTCGGGGCCAGGGCCGCCAATTGATTCGAGTTCATCCGGAGAACTTCATTTCTTTTGGGAGAATTCGTTCTGAAACCAGCGGGGCGTGATGAGTACCAGCGATGATTAATCCCACCAACTTTGGAAGGCCAGTAGTCAGCTGACCAAAAACGAGGTCCGTTATAATCAGTCGATCCTTCCTGCGGAAGAGAATAGTAAGAGTGAGTAAACCCCGAACTCAAGATATCGGGAGAAGAAAATCCCTGCCACGCTTCGAGCACATCAACGGCGACTGCCGCTTTCAAAGACAAAGCAGCACACAAAAAGAAGAGAACCGTAATGAGACGGCTTAAAAGCATAGAACCCCCGGGGATGAGTCGGGGGTTTTACGCGCAGTGCAGCGCGTTTGAAAAGGTTAACTTTAGAGGGCATTGAATAAAGTTTGGACTGTTGAAGATGGAACAGCTCCGGGAGCAGAATTTGGATCGGTTACAAATGTTGTCGGCAAATTAGAACAAGTACCAGTAGCTTCAAAAGCATCTTTTGGGATGCATAAATTTGTGGGCGTGGACTGCGCACTTGTGAATAGAGTTGTCTCTCCTGATGGATCCAGGATGGTATTGGTGGAGCTGGCAGTACCCGACAAGTACCTAAATCCAGGGGAACCACTGCTGACATTTAGCTGAGAAGTCCAAGCATGGTAGTCGAACTTATCTCCATTTCTTTCGGTCTCTAGAGAGTAGGTTCGGGCATAAACCTTTAGCGCATCATTGGGTGACCAGACGTAACGAACGTTAGAAATCGTACGATCGACGACTCCATTTGTTTTTTCTTCCTCATACCTAATTTCTTTCACTCTTGAGGTAGATGGGCTTTGTGTGTTCCACTCAAGAAGCCTTTTCTCAATCTTCCCATCTTTATCTTTGAATGACTGGAATCGCCCGACGCTGTAGTAGCAATTGAAATGAAGAGACATCTCGGGCAGGAAATTATTTGATCCGATTTTCCGAGAAATACTTATTTTTTTATCAAAGGAGTCATTCTCTGGAACTGCTGCATCTGCTTGAAACGCGGAGACTTTGGGTGTCTCCCCAGCATCACTGATTTCGACTTTGTAAGTCTTTTTGACTCCCTCATCCTGGAACGTCACGAATTTTACTGCCTGCGCAGTAGAGCAGGTAAGCCCTGGACCAAGAACGCCCCCAGCGCCTTCTGGACCGAGAAGCTCTCTGACCTGAGTCAAAAGTCCTGATTCCTCCGGGTTGTCAAAAAATGCACGGAAGGAATCTCTCACATTAGCATTCGGAGCGGGGAAAACTTGGAACCCAATTGTTTCAAATCCGAGTTGAAATGCATCGTAGGAGTTGTTTGTGGCAAGGGTGAGACTAATCGCTGACCCTCCATCAAAAGTTAAATCGAGCTGCGGATTAGTCCCGTTCAAAGAAGTAAACTCCAGCCTGAGAATCATCTGACCATTCTTCATTTCACAATTGCTTCGAATATTTGCAAGAGTCGGAGCTGGTTGGATTGCAGGGTTCCCAGATACTACAGAGCTTGTTACTCCAGTTAACTTATTACACGACTGATTGACCGTAGGAGTTGCGGTCACAACAAATTCACTTCCCGATCGAATGAATCTATCTTTTCCTAGAGGGATTACTGTCGGCGGGGACAAGCAGGGACTCCCGTTACAAAGGATTGGATTCGGTTTTTCGAAACTCGAATATCCTCGTCTGATATCGTAAGAAGGAAGAAAGAGTCGCATTGCATATGAATCTTTATTTAACACTGAATCGAAGTCTGAGTTGACTGTGTCAAAGCCGCCTGAGAACTCGAATTTGGATATGACGTTGTCTTCGCTTAAACAACCGGTCTGATTGTAGAGAGTGATGACAAAAGGAACACCTTTTGAGGGTAATTTAAATGGACTTGTGAATAAACCGTCGCTCCCACTAGCCAAGCACCTTTGGATTCCAGGAGAGTTTACTCCGTTGATCGACTTCGGAACTTCGACCTTCACAGATTTCGCCCAGTTCTTGTATTTGCCATCGACATAAGAAGTTGAGTTACAAAAAGAGTTCCCTGTTTCGTTGCTGACTGGAGTTTGTCCGTCTGCTTCATAAAGCCAACCACATGTGATGATCTCAAAATTGAGGAATGCATCTCCTGAGCGGTAGATGCTACTTCCAAACACATCAGCTTGAGTTTCGCATTTGGCGGGGTTAATTTGGAGATTTACTGTCTGCTCATCACTATTGAGATCGACTGTTTGAGATCCGCATTTCGAATTTCCCTCGAAAATATTACCATCCCAGCCGATTGCTGAGAAAGTCCAGGAGGCCCTTGGAAGATCGAGTGTTACCTTATCGCCGGAACCACCGGAACCAGAATAGTTTTTTGGAATAGGAATGGTAAATGATCCCAAATCACTGGAGCCCATGATCACCAATCCGCCGTTGTAAGAAGTATTGCTCACATTCAGTGCAGAGGTACTCACTTCAAATGTCGCAGAAGTTTTCTTTGCTCCACAGGAAGTGAAACAAAATGCGGCGATGACAATAAAGAGAAGTGTTGAAGTCGCTTTCACAAAAAACTCCCGGAGGTTTTTTTACTTTTCTTATAATTAGAATAGGCCAGGGCACGAACTCGCATTCATATTTCGTCGTATTAAGAGGCAAACTTTACCTATATTTTCAGAGACATAACTTAAGTTTTGAAAGTAAAACTGTTTCGAGTTATCTAATTGGATTTTATTGATAGAGATCAAAAAAACCTCCAATCCGTGGCACCCTAATTCATATCAATTTGATTTTACTGGGAGGAAAATAGAATTCGAGGACATCAAAACTCGTTCAGATTCCCAGAAAATTTACTGACTCATAATGACTTTCTAGATGCTTACCCGGCATTGAGTTCCACATTTTCCTTGAATTGAGTGGTTTCCGGGTAGGCGTATAATGTTTGAGAGTCAACCGGCTTCTGGATAAGGATCATTTATGAAAAATCTCACCTCTTTTCTGCTTCTTACGTTGCTACTTACCTCCACGGCGTGGGCCCAGAAAAAAGTCGCGATCGTCAAACTTCTGAAAGGTGACGTTGATGCCTTAACTCTCGGAAAGACAGTTAAGCTCAAAGTGGAAGACTGGGTAGAAGAGGGGTCCGTCGTGAAAACGGCAGAAAAAAGTTTCGTGAAACTCGTGTTCATCGATAAGTCTCAAATGAATATTGGTCCTGAGTCCGAGATGAAAATTGAGAAATTTAGCGATAAAGATTCTGGTGTGATTGATCTCGTGAAAGGAAAAATCCGCTCTCAGGTTACCAAAGATTACCTTCAAGTTGATCGCAATAAATCGAAGCTCTTCATTAAAACCGCCAACGCAGTCATGGGTGTACGCGGAACGGACTTTTTAATTTCTACCAACGGTCAGACGACTTCCACTGTTTTATTTGAAGGTGCGATTTCATTTAACAAGCTCGAAAACCGCGGCGAGGTGAATACCAGTCGTCTCGAAGAGATCGTTGATCGTGGTGTGAATATCCAGCCCGGTGAGTTCTCAGTGGCGGATAAAATCCATCCTCTTCCGACGGTACCAGCAGTCCTCAATATTGGTCAGCGTGAAGCGCTTGAGAAAAACGAAACGTTTGATGCAGACAGATCTCCCGGGAATTCTGGAAGCAAGCCTCCTGAAAAATCCATCGTTCCCCCAGGGCTTTCTGGTGAATCAGTCAGTAACAATACATCCGCGCTTAACACGGAGCTTGCTAGATCCGGTGCCAAAGCTCCGGACCCAGCTCCACAATCCGCCGAAGGATTTGTGAAAGGGGATTCGATCAAGCCAACCAATGGGGCTTTCCTTCACGTGGAGTCCGGAGTGATCATTGCTCCTCCGCCGGGCTCGGTGTTTGATTCCATGACAAATACATTTATTCCCCCAGGGAGCGTGGGTTCTGTTTCAACAACCGGCGATTACGTTCCCCCAAAAAACGTAGAAATTACGGGTGAAGGAAAAATTCTCGTTGCGACGGTAGACAACAATACCGGCAAATCTGTTGTGAATGAAACTGCGGCGCCGCCAGTTGTGACGAAAAATACTCCGGTTTTAAATCCGGGGAGTGGTTCGGTATTTGCTCCACCGGCACCACCTGCGCCTCCGGCGAACTTTCAGCCGGGTGGTGGAAAACCTGGTAACCGCGAGGCACCCATCCCAACGAATAAATATGATTCGGGGAATCTCGCCGCCAGAGACATCCAGACGAATAACCAGCAATCTGAACTAAAGACAACGACTCGTACGACAATTATAACTGGTCCGTAATTACGGATCATTTTCTTAAGGATCGCGATGAAGATATTGGCATGGATGCTAATTTTTTCTATTTCTTTTACTTCCGCATTCGCCCAGACTGAAGGGCAGGATGAAGTGACGCCAGAAATAGCTAAGGCAGCAGCTGGAAAACTAATCTTTAAAAATGCCTCTCTTCTTTTTGTTCAGGGTAAGTATCAATCGACCATTGAAGAATTGAGTTCGATTAAAGTCACCCGTGGCAAAGAAGAAAAGGCAACACTGGGTCTGGCCGCTTATTGGAAAGGAGTCTGTTACAACCGACTTCAAGATTTCCCAAAGGCAATTGAAAGTTTTGACCGCGCCCTGGGGTACGACTATCGGCCAGCCGATATTCACTATGAGTATGGACAAGCGCTCTATGCGTCTGAGAAATATCAAGAGGCTCAGATCCAGTTCAGTGAATCCCTGAAGAAAAATTTTAAACGCGCGGTCTCGCTTTACTACATCGGGTTTTTATCCCGAGAACTTGGTGATCATAAAAAAGCCGTAACCTTTTTCCGGGCCATTGAAAAACTCCCGGCCGATGAAGCCAAAGACGTCCTTCAGGCCGCGGAATATCAGATCGGAGACATCTACTTCGATCAAGTCGAAAAAAGTAAGGACGTCTTTCGTGCCGTCGAGACCTATGTCATTCCTCAGTATCAGCGCGCGCTGGCGGTCAATGAGAAATCCAATCTCGCCCAGCCCATCCGTGACCGCATCATCGATCTGCAACGGAAGTATGACCTCGTCTTGTTTAATCTGAGAAACGGAAGACCTGCTCTTATTCCTCCTTATTTTCTGCGAACGTCAGTGGAAGTTGGGCAGGATACGAACGTCACGTTTTCCCCGACAGAGACGACAGTGTCGAAGTCCAAACAGAGCTCTCTTTTTACCAAAGCCGACTTCATCGGGCGCTACACTTTTTATAAAGAGAACTGGGCCAGTCTTTCGCCAGAACTCAGATTCAACTCAACTTATTATTTCAACCGGATACCGGAAATTTATCGCAACGATAACTACCTCATCGCCCCCGCCCTTCGCTCCGCGTACGAGCACTCGCTGTGGAAAAAACCAGCTTCAGTTCTCCTCGACTACGAGTTCTCTCAATCCGAGCGAGTCGTAAATGCTGACCGAGAAGTGAATCCTCGGAAGAAATTTGAGTTCAGTTCCCGCAGTCATGCTGTGATGCTGGGAGAGCGGTTTAACTATTTCTCCAGTGGTGAATCGACGGTTAGGCTTCGTTACAGGCTCTTTGATAGTTATAATGATGCGACTGATTCGAAGACAATTTCCCTCAGCGCTGAGCATGCTGTTTCTAGCGGCTCAGGAACTTTTCTTCTCTTCGCCAGTTATGACCGAACTCGCACCACGGATGAAATTTTTGATACCGATGCCATCACTGCGCGCGGCGATTACATCTTCGGTCGTAGTAAAATCGGAACCCCGAGTATTGGTCTCATGCTGACCTCGACAGATCCCGTGAATAATCGAAGCGTTCGAGGAAGAGAGCTTCTACTGAATCCTAGTGCCCGGTTATCGAGACTCTTTTTTGAGAAATGGCGGGGAAATCTCAAGTACGACTACCAAGACAATCAGTCCAAAGATGAAGAGGGATTTGCGTACAAAAAATCAATCTATAGTGTGGAGATTGAGTATCTGTTTTGAAGGGAGCTCCATCACGAATGTTGACCCAAGGCCCGTGCCCTCGCTTTCGGCCCAGATTCGTCCTCCGTGTTTCATGATGATGTGCTTAACGATCGAAAGACCAAGGCCCGTGCCGCGAGAAGCTTCTCTGGAACTTTCGACTCTGTAAAAGCGCTCGAAAATTCGCTGAATGTGTTCTTTTGCGATCCCCGGACCGTTGTCCATCACTCGCAGAAAGGTTTTCCCTTTCACTTCCGAGCTCAAAACAGTGATGGTGATTTTTTCGCCAGAATACTTACAGGCGTTATCAATTAAATTAGTCAGGACCATTTCGATCAGCCGCGGATCTGCTTCCAGTGTGAGCGCTTGAAAATCTGACTTAAATTCAATCTTCTTATCCGGATAATTCGTTTTGATATTCGGGATAATGATTCCAAGAAGCGGCGAGAGCTGGACGACCTCAATGCCAATCTGATTTTTGGATTCGATGACTGAAAGGTTCAGGAGGTCCGTGAACAGGGCAATCATGCGCTCCGTGTTTCCCAGAATCTTTGATAAAAATCCCGCTAGCTCCGCTGGGAATTTCTCGCGGTTGGCAAATAAGATCTGAGAGTAGCCCTTGATCGACGTGAGGGGTGTCCGAATTTCATGGGACACGTTGGCGACGAAATCGACTCGCATTTGTTCCGTCAGTTTAAAATCCGTCACATCATGGAATGCCCCAAGAGCACCGATAACTTTATCGCTCACTCCCCGAAGAGGCGTGACCACGAGGTCATAGTACCGGCCATTGTGGACCAAGGACTTTAATGTTTTCGGTTGGCCGTCTTTCAACACTCTTCGGAAATTTTCGAGGAGCTCAGGCTGGTCAAAAATATGCCAAAGTTTCGGGATGATTCCTGAATCACTTTTAATCACGAAGTTTTTTTGAAAGTTCGTGTTTGAAAAGAGGAGAGTTTCAAAGGGGTCGATGGCAATAATCGCGTCGTAAATCGACTCCAGAATCGCAGCGATTTTTTCGTTTTCCATTTTCGTCTGGTTAATTTGATCCTTGAATTTTGAATCCGCATCATTGAGCGCGGTTTCAATTTTCAACCACTCATCTTTTTCATAAAGCTGGCGGATGGTGGTATCGAAGGGAAGGTCTCCGCGAAATTTTTGAACTTTCGACAAGATTGTCCCCAGCGGACGAGTCGCTCGGTAGAACATGAAAACGAAGAGTGCCTGACCCAGGAGCGCAGGGGTGAGGATGCGGACGAAAACAGTGCGATCAATAATAAAGATAGAAACGAGGACGGGAAAAAATATCAGCAAGGAAAGTTGAACAATCCTGAAAAAGAAAAACCAAGGATAAGAAGATCTAACTCTCATCCTTAAATCTATATCCGATTCCCCTGATAGTTTCTATGACATTCGCTTCTTCACCCAATTTTTTCCTGAGCCCGGCGATGTGAGTGTCGATGGTGCGACCGGTGACAAAAACGTTATCGCCCTGGATGTTGGAGATGAACTGATCGCGAGTGAAGACATGTCCTGGCTTTTGGGCCAGGAGAAGAAGAATTTTAAACTCCGTCGAAGTAAGAGTGACTTCTTCTTTTTGGACGAGCACTCGGCACTTTGAAACTTCAATCAGCAGGTTTCCGAAGATGAGCTTATCCTCCGCCGTTTTTTGAGACAGCTCGAGACCCCTCAATTGAACCCTCACCCGGGCCTGAAGCACAGTGAGATCGAAGGGTTTTGTGATGTAATCATCGGCACCAGCGTCAAGACCGGAAACGATATTATCCGGCTGAGTCAGGGCAGTGATCATGATGACTGGTGAACTCATATATGACTTGTGCGAGCGAAGCTTTTTGGTGAACTCGAGTCCGTTCATCGATCCCGGTAACATCCAGTCGATGATAAAGAGATCGATTTTTTCGCCCCGTTCGAGAACGGAGACGGCCTTGTCAGCACTTTCAACTGCAGTGACTTGATGGCCCTCAGATTTCATCTGAAAGCTAATCAGATCTCGGATGTCTTGTTCATCTTCTACGACGAGAATGTGTGTGTTTTTCATGCCCCTGGTATACCACCGTGAACCGGAGTTATGAAGGTTAAGATTCAGTTAAGTCCATTAGGGAAATCTTACAATCCTCGGATATTAGAATTCACAAAATCCCAGTTCACGACATGCCTGAGCGGCGTTGTTGAAAATGGGACCCTCAGTACTCAAAATGATTTCCTCTAAATCCATTTTTTCAAACCTCGTGCCCTTCACTAAATCATTAAGTTTATGGATATAAGCCAAATGATGTTTGCCGTGATGAAAATCCATTGTTTCTGCTGAAATATGAGGTTCCAAATTATTGTTGGGGTAGGGCAGAGGGGGTAATTTATATTCCATAACATCCTCCGTTAAAATGAGTCGATTCCGTCACCTGGAGCTTAAGTTTGAGCAGCAAATCACATCAACTCAAGGACACGGCGTTAAAGCTCTTCCTTCATTTGACTTTAATCGGGAAGAGGTTCAGAATTTTTCAAAATGAAAACAATCCTCTTTTTTCTGCTCTTAACGGGCTGCTCGACCCTTAGAAAATCGCCCGAACTCTCAGGCCCATCCAAAGAAGTTCCGGAGTGGATTTATTCTCCGTACGAGTCATGCGATGAATCCGGTGAACTTTGCGCCACTGGTGAGGCAAAAACGATGGCCGAATCTGACGCCCAGGCACGCGCAAACCTCGCCAGTATCTTTGAAGTAAAAGTAATATCTACCCTCAATTCCAACCAATCTTCTTCTGCTACTTTCCCGTGGCAATCGAAAGTGAATGAGGAAGTTCAGACAGCCCTTGAGCAATCAGTTAATGAGATTCTAGAAAACGTTCAAATCAAAAAACATTTCAAAAAAGATGGTCTGACATACGCACTTGCGAGCCTCGACAGAAATGAAGCCGCTGGACTCATCGGTGGAAGAATGAAGAAGCTCGACACTGAGCTTGAAGTACTGTGGGAAAGACGAAGTCGCACGAACCTTCGGAAGATCATGCGTCTTCATTTAGAACGTGAAAAATTAAATGAAAGATACGCCACTGTTGCTGGTGGAAAAAAACTAGCTCGTCCGAGTTATGAAGAAATTATAAAATGGAAAGAATCTCGCCCGGCCGTGCTCCCGCTTTCTCTGAAAGTCGGACAGGCACCAGACTGGATGACGGAAAAAATTAAAGAACTCCTGACGGAGTCTGGGTTTCGCCTGGTGAGAGGTGAGACGGACCGCGTGCTATCGATGAACGTTGATTCGATCAAAGAATTCTTGAACGTCGACGGTTTTGAGAAATACACATTCACCCTCAATATGACCTCGACCGAAAAAGGCGAAAAAAAGAAAGTGATCTCAACCTCGGAGACTGTGACCGGGAGAACTCAGGCCGATGCCCTGCTGAAGGTGAAACCTTTCTTTACCACATACATTGAAGAACATTTATCCGACCTACATTTAGACTAATAAAGGAGCTCATATGAAGCTGATGTCTATTTTACTCGCTCTGTCCCTCGTTTCAGTTGCTTGTTCATCGAAGAAGAAAAAAGAAGTCGCTGATGTGGATAACTCGGCCACCATTAAGCGCGACTACGAAGTCCGTGACGCATCTTCAAACACTCGCCCGGGTTGGGTAGAAGATGCAGAAGTTTATGCTGAACAAGAGAGCATGGACGTGAAAAAGTACCGCTATTTTTCTTTTGAAACTGAGCCGAAAGTGAACCGCGAGATTGCGTGTAACCTTGCTAAAGCGAATGTGCGTGCCGACATCGCCGGTGAGATCACGACGTTCATCCAGAAATCCCTCGGAGCTTCTCAGGAAGGTCAGGCGGCGATCGACGCGAATAATCCTAAAACTGCTCCGATGAGAGAGTTCGTTGAGAACACACTCGCTGAGCGCGTCCAAGCACTCATCAATGGTGCCGCGGTGGTGAAGACTTACTGGGAAAAAAGAAATTACACAAAAGCACTCGGGGCCAAAAAAGACTACATTGGTTTTACCTGCGCGTCTTTGATCCGCATGGAAACAGCACGTCTGGCAGCCGCTGTTGATAAGGCCTCAGAAGACATCGTCGAGAAAGCGGACGATCCTGAAACTAAAGCGAACGTGAAAAAAGCTCTCGAGAATCTCTCTGAAGAATTCACGAAAGCTCGTCACGGTGAAGTATAAGGAGAAATGAAGATGAAATTTATTTCCACCATTGTTGTTACTTCACTCCTCGTTGTGTCTTGTGGATCGTTCAAAGCTGAACGTGTGGACGCGAATAAATCCGATGAAAAAGGACTAACGATCACTGATAACTGGATGAGTGCTGATACCACTCAGGCGGTCACGGATGTGATTAAGCAGATGCGCGCTCACCCTGGATACAACAAGATGAAAGCGGCCCATAAAACGCCAAAGATTTTCGTGGCGGAAGTTCAGAACCAAACGTCGGAAGCTTATTTTCCGATCGGCGATCTTAACGATGAACTCTTAAACGAGCTTTCCCTCTCTGGCGAATTCGAACTCGTTGATAACCAGGCGCGCGAAATGCTCCTGAAAGAAATCACGTATCAGAACGACGGTATGGTCGATCCTGCGACGGTGAAGAAAATCGGCAAGCAGACGGGGGCTGACGTG
>CANETG010000050.1 GCA_947440875.1 Bacteriovoracaceae bacterium | reverse complement strand
TCTGGTTCGCAATCAGGTGCTCAGTCTGGTTCGCAGTCTGGAGCTCAATCTGGTTCGCAATCAGGTGCTCAGTCTGGTTCGCAGTCTGGAGCTCAATCTGGTTCGCAATCAGGTGCTCAGTCTGGTTCGCAATCAGGTGCTCAGTCTGGATCCCAATCAGGCGCGCAGTCTGGTGGCAACGGCGGCGTAGTTGTCGCAGGTCCGAACGATCTCGTTTGCATCACATTAACCGGTCAAGTCTCGATCCCTGGTATTTGTTACGATGCTTGTAGACCAACACGTGGTTTTCTCGGTCTCGGCAGAACAAGAGCTGACCTCGAAAGAAAATCCTGTGTCGAATGTATGATGAGAGAAGGTCATGACTTTCCCGACGAAGTAAAAAGACGCGTCGGTATTCGTCTGAACACTCGTGCTGGTGGCGCTGGTACGGTCGTGAGTACTCAAACAATTTGTTACGATAGCAATCGCGTTCGCGTCGGTGTCATTATTAACGGTGTCTGCGTTCGCGATAATAGTGGAAATTCGACCATCATCCAAGGCGGAACAGCTGTCGGTGGAAACGGTGGTGTCACAGTCGTTACCAATGGTAATTCTGCAGCTGGTGCAGCTGGCGGAAACGGCGGCGTAGTGATCTCTGGCGGTGCCGGCGGTCAAGTTGGTCTCCCTGCCATTTGTCAGTCCTCAAGAAGAGCCGATCAAGATGCATGTGACCGCTGGATAAGAAACAATGATCGGTTCCAGTGTTCACAAGGTGGACGCTGCGGTGGAATCGATGGAACAGTTCGTTCACGCTACGATCAAGACTGTGCTGGCGGTAACTGTGCTCCAGGTGCACGTCAAACATCAACACTCTCGGGTATCGCAGAAATTGCTGGAGCGATTGCTCCACCACTGGCTGCACTCGGAATTGGATTCTTCCAATCACGGGCGCAGGAAAGATCGGCCCAAGCTTGGGCAGGTGCTGCAGCCGTTGGGTTTGAACAATGTCAGATTGGTCAGAATAATTTTTATCAGTATCTTTCATCGAACGAAGCTCCTGTTCTCACACCAGAGCAGCAGAGACAGATGAATTGTAATGGTTATCAGCTCAATCAGTTTGGTGGTCTCGGTGGTGGATTCGGCGGCTTGAATGGTGCTGGATACTCCAACGGATTCATTGGTGGAATGATGGGCCCTTACGGTGGATATAATCCATACGGCGGCGGTGGTGGATATGCAGGTGGATTCGCTGGCGGTTATGCTGGTGGATACGCTGGTGGATTCCAAGGCGGCTTTCAGGGCGGTGGATTCCAAGGCGGAGGTTTCGCCCAAGGTATTTCTCTAGCTGGTGGTGCTTATCCAGCGGGTGGATTCCAAGGCGGCTTTCAAGGTGGATTTGCTGGCGGCTTCGCTCAAGGCGGAGGCTTCCAAGGTGGCTTTCAAGGCGGAGGATTCCAGGGCGGCTTTCAGGGCGGATATGCTGGTGGTTTCCAAGGCGGCTTTCAAGGTGGATTCCAAGGCGGAGGCTTTGCCCAGGGTGGATACATTGGTGTTGCTCAAGGCGGAGGATTCGCAGGTGGTGGCTTCGCTCAAGGCGGCGGCTTCCAAGGTGGATTTCAAGGTGGATTCCAAGGTGGATTCCAGGGCGGCGGCTTTGCTGGAGGCTTCGCTCAAGGCGGAGGATTCTCTGGTGGATACGGCGGGGGGAATCCTTACGGCGGCGCAGGCGGCTGGGGCTCTGGTGCAGGAACTGGCTACGGCTATCCAGGCGCTGGTGGTGGATACTTTGGTGGCGCAGGTGGTTTCGGGAATTCCGGAGCTCTCTCATCGCAAACTTCTAACTACGATGCCATGTTACAGCAACGCGGTCTCGCTTATAACATGGGTCAGATGTCGAGTGGAGGAGCAGGTGGATTTGGTGGAGCTGCTTACAGCCCAATGAATCTTGGTGGACAGGTTGGATTCGGCGGTCAGTTCGGATTCGGTGGCCAGGGCGGATTTGGTTTTTAGTTCTAATAATTAAAAAATGATTAAAAAAAAGGGACCTTTTGGGTCCCTTTTTTTTTACATTTTTTTGTTATGAACGAGAGTTTTAATCTCGTGGCGGAAGATGACTTCGATTTTGTCATCGACGACTTTCTCAACGATACCTGGTCCAAATTTCAAATGATCAAGGATATCTCCCTGAACAAATTTTTGGTCCATTGCGTACGGAGTGGATTTCTTCTTCGTGGAAGACATTTTCTCCATCCAAAGATCGGAAACGGAAATAATCTTCGAAGGCTTCATCGTCGTTTTTTTCGTGCGAGTTTTATTCTGCTTCGAAGAAACGGAAGCGTCTTTAAAGGATTGAATCGTGCCACATGTATTACATTTTACTTTTGCGATGTGCTTTACATCTTTCATCGCAACTATGGTGTGGCCAAGGTTCAGTTTACACTTTGTGCAATACGAGAGCACATCCTTGCCAACCGTTAACTGAGACATAGTTTTCCTTTTCGTTTATATTAGGGAAGCGAAGATTATGCCAAATTGAGCACACTCAGTCAAAGACAACCCCTATGAAGAAGACCGAAGAACTCCTCGAAAAGGCCAATTCACTCCCTCAGGCACCTGGTTGCTATCTGATGAAGGACAAGAATGGTCGGGTGATCTACGTCGGAAAAGCAAAAAAACTAAAATCTCGCGTAGTGACGTACTTCAATCAGTCAGCCAAAGGTCTCAAAACTGATTTCATGGTGGGGCATGTCCAAGATTTTGATTTTATCGTGACTCGCTCTGACGCTGAGTCCTTTGTGCTCGAAAACAACCTCATTAAAGAGCAAACTCCGAAGTATAATTTCAGGCTCCGAGACGACAAATCCTACCCTTACGTGCAAGTGAATTGGAACGAAGAATTTCCTCGGCTGGAGTACGTTCGTCGCCCTAAAAAAGGGAAAGGCAAGGAACTCTTGGGGCCTTACCCCACGGGTTCGAATATTTCGATGATCATGCGAATTCTCACGAAGTCATTTGGTTTGCGCGATTGCACATTGACCGAATTTAGATCACGGAAAACTCCCTGCCTCCTTCACCAAATGAAGCAATGTTCTGCGCCGTGTGTAGGACTGCGTGCGAAAGAAGACTATGAAGCAGATATCTCTAGCGCGATTGGTTTTTTTCAAGGCCCCATCAAAGCGCGCCGGACGATTACCAAACTCCAAGAAAGAATGGGACAGTACGCCGAGAGTGAAGAATACGAGATGGCGGGTATCATCCGCGACAATGTCCAACTCCTCGAAGATTTTTTAGAGAAAAGTCACGATCAGAAAGTGGAGAATCTCCAATCAGATAAAAATATTGATGTTTGGTCTTACTGGAACGGAAAAGATGAAGTTGATATTTCGATTTACATGATCCGCGCGGGACTTCTTCTCGGGCAGAAAAATTTTAATTTCGTCAAATCGGAATTAATCGAAGAACTCGAAGATGAAATCCTGCAAAAAATTGTTCAGTACTATTCGGATCCCGAAGAAATGAATCCTGATATCCTGGTTCTCGATTTTGAAGAAGATAAACTCGAAGACGTAAGACCTGCTCTCCTCACTTACGGTGAGATGAAAGTGGTGGGGCTGAATAAAAAATATTATCCGCTCATCGAAATGTGCAGAAAACACGCCGAAGACACTCAGCGCGTGAGAATGGCCAACGCAGATTCCGTCTACATGGGTCTTCATAAATTGAAAGATCTCCTTGGTCTCAAAGAGCGTCCGAGAACTCTCGAGTGCTACGACGTCGCGATCTGGCAGGGCCAATCGCCGACGGCCTCGCAGATTGTTTTTGAAGAAGGAAAGGCTAATAAAAAGAAATACCGCTACTACCATCTGGAAACTCGCCCCGAAGGGAACAACGACTTTGCGATGATGAGAGAAGTGATTTCAAGACGACTGGATAACGGCGATCTCCCCGATGTTTTTGTGATCGACGGAGGGATTGCGCAGGTGAATACGGTGTGTGCAGTTCTTCGAGAAATGAATGTTGAACTTCCCGTCGTAGGGATAGCGAAATCGAAGGATCTGACCAGTGGTGATTTGAGCGCCACGGAGGTCGTGAGGTCCGAAGAAAGACTGATCATTCCGGGACGAAGTAATCCTTATATCCTTCAGAAATGTCCGCCGCTTTTTAAAGTGATCGTGTCGATGAGAGATGAGGCGCATCGGTTTTCGCGGAAGCTCCATCATAAAGCGGAAACCAAGCGCACACTTTCTACGTGGCTTGATGAAGTGAAAGGTCTGGGTGAGGAAGGAAAGAAAAAAGTACTCATGCAACTTTCGATGACCCAAGATGAGCTCAAAGATTTTACGGTGCCAGATTTAGTGAATTATTTTGGGCTAAAAAATGTGCAGGCCAAGGCCCTGTGGGATCACCTGCACAAAATTGAATCAGTCTAATTCAGGATATGAATCACGCGGCGATTCCCGCACCCGCAGTCCATACAACGAGCAGTCTCTTGGACGAGAAGATTTTTGTAGTCCGGCATATGTGAAAGAAGAAGCTTCGATCCGCACACCTTGCACTCATCCATCGTCTTCTTCACCTGCTCAGCTCCGCCGAAGTACTCTTCAAAATTTTCAAACTTAAAGTCGATGTCTGACATTGTGTTCTCCTGTCCATTCACAAGTCCTATCGGGTAGAAGCAAAGCTTAATTTAAGAGAATTATCGGCTAGGAAAGATCGTCCCTTCTGTGCTAAAAATGCCTCACATGGACCAGATATTTAAGCAGAAATTATTGAATCTGAGGAACCCACCGGCACCAAAGTCCTTTGCTGAGGCGCTCATGGGGGAAGGTTTTTCCTCTTCTAATGCCGTTAAGCATGAAACACCTCTGGCTAAAGGTTTCACTGAAAAACGTCAGGTGATCGAGTCTCTCGAGCGTTTTGCTAAAGAGAAGGTCGAAGAAACTCAGCTGCCAGTCATTAAGTTCGACCGTGGGGAAATCCACGTTAAGCCAGATCCCGTATGGGGTGAAGTTCAAAAAGCTTCCAACGTTCAAGAGCTCATGGTGTCCCTCACACTAGAGGAAGAAATTCTTAAAGTGCTCTTCCGCGGAAAAAATCCCGGTAGTATCAGAGTGATGTTTGTCACAGAAAATATTCGTCCTTGGTCTGAAGTGAAGGCTGACTTGAAGGGTGGTTTCATCGATGAGCTTCTGACTGGTTTCCCTTTAAAGACGGCGGAGTTTTTTGAGCGCATGATTCTCGCGATGAAGCTTGATCCTTCGGAGGTCATGATTTACCCCGTAGAAAAGAGTGAAGACAGTGATCTCTCGGCAGAAGTTATTCGTATCTCTTTGTATTTGAATCCAGAAATTCTCATCACATTGGGTGCAAAAGCCTCGCAAAAAATACTCAAGTCAAATGATCGGTTATCGAATATTCATGGCCAGTTTTTTGAGCGCAAGGTGGAAAATCAAAGCACCCTTCAAATCGTCCCTCTCTTTCATCCGTCGATTCTTGAAACCAATCAGAGCATGAAGAAGACCACTTGGGCGGACATGCAGATAATCATGAAGCATCTAAAAAAAATTCCCTAGACCGTCGACATTTCAGGATAAGATGTTGTTGGGTCAACTTCATTTCCAGGGATTCGGGAATAGATGCGAAAGACAGGATGTTTTCTCCTCTCAATATTGTGGGCAACGGCTGTACCCGCTGCGATTCCTTCCGTGAAAGTTCTCATCGCTAAATCATTGAAGCGTGTCGTTCTGGAAGGGACTGATCTCCAGAAGACCATCCACACCCAGAAAAAAACTCAGACCTACCAGGGCAGAAAACAAGTTTCTTTCAACTGCGCCCCTGGGAGAGCTTCACATAGGCTTCCGAAAAATCCAATTCTCGTTGCCTCTCTCAAATCTCCCACTGGGCTCATCTCATGGGGAAAAAATAAGTATCAGGGTGAAATTCAATTACTGACCACACCGGGGAATGAGTCCTGCGATCTCGTGAATGATATTCCACTCGAGGCTTACCTTCGGACACTCCTCTCAAAAGAAATGAACGGCTCGTGGCCGATAGAGGCTCTGAAGGCTCAAGCGGTCGCTGCTCGCACTTATGCTTATGATCGACTTTTAAAGTCCGGCGGAATGCTCGATACAAAAAAACTCTACCACCTCGAGTCCTCTGAGAAAGATCAGGTTTCCGGATCATTTTTTGATGTAACTGAGAAAACTCTTCGCGCCTCTCGTGATACGGAGGGCGAAATCATCGTTGGTCCGTCTGGGAAAGTCTCGCCGGCGTTCTTTCATTCAAAGTGCGGCGGTAAAACGCTTCGTCCCGATCAAGTCTGGGGTGGAGTGGAAGAGGGATACCGTTCGGTGAATTGCACTTTCTGTCAGAAGACGGGAATGAAAGACTGGCAAAAGAATATTAAAAATAGAAATCTCACGAGCATGGTGGATAAGGTGCTTCGCCGTTACTATTCCGAAGAACTTCAAGCACAAGAATTAAAACTCATGCCTGATTCGCTTCACAACTCAGAGATTCGTTTCTATTCCGGTGACCGACTTCACATCGTTAAAAAATCTTTTCTGAGAAATCTCGCTGGAAGAGAAGTCCTTCCTTCGAATTATTTTGTGATGAACCAGAAAAACGGTCAGATCAATGTGGAAGGTCAGGGCTACGGCCACGGGGTCGGTCTTTGTCAGCTTGGTGCTCTTGAACTCGCAAAGCGCGGTTACGATTATCAGCAGATTCTCTCTTTTTATTTTCCCCGTCACCGGATGAAGAAAGTTTACTGACATGAGATTCTTACTCTGCCTCTTTTTTATTTCATTTTCCATTCAGGCAAAAGTCGTTTTGATCGATCCCGGTCACGGTGGTGATGAGGCCGGTGCCGTAGGCTATTTTGACCAGAAAAAAACTCGAAGAGTATACGAGAAAGATCTTTCTCTAAGACTTGCTAAGCGGGTGAAGGATGAACTCTCAAAAACCACCACGACTTATCTCACTCGAAGTCTTGATCGTTCGGTGGGGCTTCAGGAACGCGCTGATTTAGCTGATATGGTGAAGGCAGATCTTTTTTTGTCGATTCATTTCAATTCATCTCCGAATCCGAAAGGGCATGGGTTTGAGCTCTATTATTTAGATAACAATTCCAATGCAGCAGCTAGAAAAGTAGAGAACTCCGAAAATCTGAATTTAAAAGGTGAAGAGTTGGTAGTGAATCAGATCTTAGTTGATCTCGTGGTTCAGCAAACTGTCTCACACTCGAGAGACCTCGCGGCGAGAGTCCATGAAAGAATTAAACCCGTCGTGAGGCAGTACAAAGTCATCGACCGAGGAATTAAGCCTGGGCTATTTTACGTTCTCGCTCTTTCAAAACGCCCAGGGCTTTTGGTTGAAGCGGGATTCATCTCGAATCCTGGTGAGCTTGGTATCATCAATCAGGAAAAGTATATGAAAGATATTGCTCGCGCAATCGCAGCGGGAGTTCAGTCGTATCTAGATAAAGCGAAATAAAGAAGCTTCGGAGCTCTTTATTAAAGAATCAATTTCAAATTAGCGGCAGTAAGAGAAGACTTGCCCTGTGGAGCCAGGGAAATCCATCGCTCTAAAATTGGCGACACTTCCGTCAGAAAGCCCGACCGATACGTTCATCTGTTTAATACGACAAGAAGTATAGGGGAGGAGTGTGACTAGACCAGCTTGTGCAGCACCTGTAGCAATTTGTGATCTTGGGCAAATATAAGCTTCGAGAATCGGTCCTTGAGTCGTTCCACCCACCACAGCGACGTCACCAAAACTTGTCACACCAACCCAGATATCACCGTTCGAAATGACTGAGGGTACTTGGGCGGGGAGAGTGACTCTTTGACGATATTGTTGAGGAGCACCGTTAGCGCATGGATTTTCAAGGACAACTTGTTGCACTGAGAATCCGTTGTAGGCAATCCGAGTGCCGACGTACTGGCCATTTGATCCCAATTGGTTAAAACCGTAGAAGCCATTGTTCTTCTTTCCAGACTTATTGTCCTTTCCGCACGCTGTGACGAGCGTGAAGAGAATAAGGATCATAATTGTGGATACCGGTTTCATTGAGAGCTCCTTCTTCTTAGGACAATTCAAGTTTCCTATCGGACGATAACCGGTCTCAACTTGAGAAAAAAGATTACGGTTTGAATACAATTGTCAGGTTTTGAAAAAAGTTCGGTCGATTTCTGCCTAGTTCTCACGGTTTAGAGATTTTTAGACTAAGATGAATGCATGAAACTATCCCTTCCTTTTTTGCGGCCTCTGGAATTCCGGCGTATTTTTAAAAACGAAGATACACGTTTTATTATGCTCGTAGGATTTAAGGTCTCCGGCATCTCCTTGGGGGTCTCATTTTTTATTTATTACTTTTTGTTTCAAGTCGCCCGGCTGAACTACGCTTTCTTTGAAGCTCAGGGTTTTCCGATACAAGATGAGACTCTCTTCTTTGATTACATCATGAAGGAAGTCATAGAGAACGCTCCCATACTTTTTGCCTTTCACATTTTTTTATTTTTTATTGGGACGTATGTAGGGTGGCTGATCCTTCGCCCTTTCCGGGTGATCGGTGAGTATTGTGAAAAGGCGATTGAAAATCCCAATACGATTTATAAAATAGATGAATTTTCTAATTACAAACTGCTCACCCGCTTCTCAGAATTTTTTTTCGAATTTCTGAGAGAGGCGCGCCTGAAGGGTCAGATTACGAGCAACAGTATTCCGCCACAATACTCAAAAATCCATAAGCCGTTAGTCGACTGGGTTTTTCTCCTCCACTTCGGAATCCTCCTCGTCATTATTTCTATCTGTAGTTCTGTCTTTATTATCGATAACTCTTCGATTCTCTTTTATGACATGACTGAGCTGGCCATGAAGACACTTCAAAACCCGATTGCCGTCCGGAAATACTTTACGAAACAAATGTTCATTCTCGATGAGCTCGTCTTCATGTCTATTTCTCTTACGTCGATTTTTTATGTCTTACTAGGTCTCCACCTGTACGGGCAAGTTTCTGGTGCTGCTTTTGGTATTTTTTCGACGATGCGTGCCTTCATGAAGGGAAACTACTTCAGTCGGGTTCATCTCGTGGGATACGCTTACATTCGTGACTACACACGCAAGCTCAACAAATATCTCGATTATCTTGAGAATAATTTAGCTAAGGATAAGCCGAAAGGTTGAAATCCATCTGTTGTGGCCTTAACATAGTCTTCATTAACCACTTTTATTAAGTTTATTACCTAGAGAAAGGATTCGCATGAAAAGATTTGCACTCGTGACTATGGCGCTCGTTTTAGCCGTGTCTTGTACGACCTCGAAAGAAGACATTAAAAAAATGATGAAGGAAAATCCAGATATCATTACGGAAAGTATCAAGGCTAACCCTGCTAAGTTCATCGAAGCTCTCAATGAAGCGGTGAAGTTATCACAAGAAGGTGAAGGCAAGAGGCGCGAAGAAGAAGAGAAGAAACAACTTGAAACTTCTTTCACGAATCCACTCCTTGCTGAGATCCGCTCGGATGAAAATTTCCGCGGAAATAAAGATGCTCCCATCACTCTGATTGAGTACTCAGATTTCGAATGTCCATTCTGTTCACGTGGATTTAATACGGTCATGGAACTCATGGAAAAGTATAAAGGGAAAATTCGTTTCGCTTATAAGCACCTCCCGCTCTCTTTCCATCCTCAGGCAATGCCGGCTTCTCAGTACTATGAAGCTATCCGCCTTCAGTCTCCAGACAAAGCTTGGAAGTTTCACGATGCGATCTATAAGAATCAGCGTAAGCTCCAAAATGGTGAAGCTTTCCTCAAAGCGGAAGCGAAGTCACTCGGTGTTGATATGAATAGACTCGCAAAAGACGTTAAGTCTGAAGCCGTTCAAACACGCATCGATGCTGACATGGCGGAAGCGGCTAAGTTTGGCTTCCAAGGC
Organism: Bacteriovoracaceae bacterium; assembly: GCA_947440875.1. GTDB lineage: Bacteria > Bdellovibrionota > Bacteriovoracia > Bacteriovoracales > Bacteriovoracaceae > Peredibacter. The sequence goes on along the minus strand of CANETG010000050.1, from coordinate 2,976 downwards.
ACACCTGGATTTCTTCTTAACGGTATCCCTGTTAAAGGTGCGTACCCATCTTCTCACTTTGACGGCATCATTGAAGAGCTTAAGAAACGCGGAAAAATTACTCTCTAGTAAATACCCAACTAAAAAACCCGAGCATGTCTCGGGTTTTTTTATGCCCATAGATAGGCAGATTTTGCCGATGTCAGCCGAACCTCACTTTTGCCACTAAACACGGCAAAAAATACCCTCCCTATAGGACCTTCCTTGCTTCTCACGCCCCATAAAGTTATAATTTTGACAGATATCCCTCAGGATGAGGGAGCCTAAAAAGGTTTAGTCATGGCAGACAATAATACAGCACCAGCTTCTCCTCCGGCATCTGCGCCCGGAAAAAATCCACTCCTTACCATACTGATGGTCGTTAACATCGTTGCGATAAGTGCGATTGCTTATTTTCAGTGGCGATTCATGCAGATAGAAGCATCTCGTCCGGATCTCAGTCGATTACTTAAAGAGCAAAAAGATGGTGCGGTTGTTGACACAGAAGCAGCTGGAGAACAAAAAACAAATGAAGTAGTGAAAAAGGAAAATCTTCTCACTCTCGAGAGCTTCACTGTGAACCTCGCAAGTGGAGATGGTCCAAGACGTTATGTTCGTCTGGATGCGGTTCTAAAAATGAGTGACGATGCTAAGGCACCAGAGTTTGAGGCAAGAAAGCCACAGATTCGCGATACCATTATCAGCATCCTCAACACAAAACGCGCAGAAGACCTTCTTAAGAAAGAAGGAAAAAGTTTTTTAAAGGAAGAAATTAAATCTTCCATTAACTCGTTCCTTGTTGATGGCAAGGTCGAGGATATTTACTACATCAGCTTCCAGATCAACTAAGGCAGGATGCCCTAGTTTGAAAATCCCAGGAGGGGAGCCTTATGGCCCAAGTTCTGAGCCAAGACGAAGTAGACGCATTACTTAACGCCGTTAACGACGATGGTGACACGTCGACTGACAATGTTGATGGGTTAGGCGGGGCCGAGGAATCGGATGCCAACATCCAGCCTTATGATCTCACGAACCAAGACCGAGTTATCCGCGGTCGAATGCCGATCCTAGAGATCATCTACGAGCGCTTCATTCGTCAATTCCGCGTCTCACTTTCTAACTCTCTGAGAAAGATCTCGACGATCTCCATGATTTCGACTGATCTTTTGAAGTTCGGAGAGTTTGTGAATACACTCCCGATTCCATCCTGCATGTGCATCATGAGATTTAACGAACTCCGCGGCCCGGCCCTCATCGTCTTCGAATCAAAACTCGCTTACGCGATCATCGATTCCTATTTCGGGGGTACGGATCGGCCTTTCACAAAAATTGAAGGCAAGGAGTTCACTTCCATCGAACTCTCGTTCATGAGACGAGTGATGGATATGGCAATTAGTGATCTCGAAGAAGCGTGGGCACCAGTTCATAGAATCGATGCTCAGTATTCAAGGACGGAGATTAACCCTCAGTTCGTTGGTGTTGTTCCTCCGTCGGATGTCATCATCACGACCACGTTTGAAGTCGAGTTTGAATCTGCTTCGGGAACGATCATGGTGGTGATTCCTTACTCCACGATTGAGCCGATTAAGCAAAAACTCTCTTCTAGCTTCCAAGCAGATAACGATGTCGTCGATACACTTTGGACTCGCTCGATGCAGGAACATGTGCAGCTCGCACAGGCAACTGCGATCGTAAAACTTGGCGAGACGGAAATGACGATTGGTGATCTCGTCGGACTCCAGGTGGGAGACGTGATCCCACTCGGTCAGGAGGTTTCTGGCGAGCTCGATCTCGAAATTGAAGATGCAAAGAAAATGAAGTGCCTCATCGGTGTCTACAAAGGCAACCGTGCGGTCCAGGTCACAAGAAGAATTACATAAAGGGAATATTATCATGGCGAATCCAGAGATGTCTGAAAACAATAAAGATGCCATCCGTGAATTAGCGGACCAATTTAAAGCGGGAGATGATGCTTTAAATAAACTAAAAATCCAAAACTTGGATTTTATTCTGGATATCCCACTTAAAGTGAGTGTCGAGCTTGGTCGTGCGAAGGTCGTGATTAAAGATCTTCTTCAACTTGGTCAGGGATCGGTACTGGAACTTGATAAGCTCGCTGGTGAACCACTAGAAGTTCTCGTGAATGGCAAGCTCGTTGCAAGAGGTGAGGTCGTCGTCGTGAACGAGAAATTCGGGATCCGCTTAACCGACATCATCAGCCCACTCGAAAGAATCGAATCGTTGAAATAGTTCTGTTTTTAACGTTAGTTACCTCGATAAACCAGGAAGGAATATCGTATGCTCAGTAAGATTTTTGTTGTTGCCGTTTTGACTCTGGTCACTTTTGGAACCTTCGCAGGGGTTAAAGTGACAAATCTCGATCTTCGTACGGAAGGCCCGAATGGTTTTTTGAATGTCGTACTGGATGGCAGGTCAAACGATCTTCCTGATGTTAAGGTTTTCGGAAATTCTATTGAGATCACGCTCACCGACGCACTTCCATTTAATGCCATCACAAAAAATATACGAGGTGCTGTTCTCTCGGCGAATATACTTAACGGAAAGGCGATCATTCGGGCGACTCTTCCCTATGCCATCGAAGCTTCGAGCGTTGATCTTGGATGGAAAAATTCTGACATTGAAGTTCTTTTCCCTCGTGGAGTCGTCTCTGCTGCGAACAGTAACCTCACTAAAAAAATAAACGTCGTTGTTCCTGCGGTGACTGAGACTAAAGCCGTCAAAGATAATAAAATAGAAGCTCCTAAGAAAGCTCCGGTATTGAATGGAGAGCCAGGAGCAACAGCTTCGAAAATCGGCGCAGTCAAGAAAGAAGAGTTGAACGAGGATTATCTCAACAAGCTCATGAATGAAGGAAAAGATTCTCCGACAGCTGAAACAAAAAAAGATGAAATTAAGCTCGGAGTTTCTGCTCCAGAAAGAAATACAACAAAAGTAGAT
>CANETG010000049.1 GCA_947440875.1 Bacteriovoracaceae bacterium | reverse complement strand
TTTTGCACATGGAAAAAGTGAGGCTTTTCGCTATAGTTGGAAGGTGATGAACGCGGAAATCCAGCCTGAAATTTTGGGAGAAAAAGAACTCAATCTCGAGCGGATTTATCTCAGCCTCAGAACTTCAGAAGGTTGGATTCCGGAAAAGATCACGCCCAGCTTGGCAGAGATCTTTGCCCAATGGGAAGGGCTCAATTACGGTCGATGGAACAATGAGAAAATGGTCCTAAATTCCCTGGGTTTTGTGATGATGGATTCATTGATGGACGACCTCTTCCGGAAGGGGCTTGCGTAATTCTCTGCACTAAAGTTGTCTTCTCAGAAATCTGAGTCCAATTTCAGGCACTTATCCAAACGAAAAATCATATTATTTTTACTCTCGTAACATTGACACTCATAGGGATGGACCCATCTTGTTGTCATAACTCCAACGTGTGAGCGACCAATGGAACAAAACGAAAACGATAAGACGAATCCGGAGACGGAAGAAATGAAAACCGAAGCCGAGGTTGAGACACTTCCTAAAAAAGAAGAAGTCGACTATAAGGCAAAGTATTTTTATCTGGCTGCTGAGATGGAAAACTACCGTAAGCGGATGGAACGCGAAAAAGAAAACCTTTTGAAATACGGAAACGAAAAGGTTCTGATGGACCTGATTCAGGTGGTCGATAATTTTGACCGTACGATAGATATGCTTAAGGGCGATGACGACACGAAAGTGAAGAACATCGTTACTGGCCTTCACATGGTGAATAAACAGTTTCTCGACACTCTCGTGAAGCAGGGCCTCACGACGATTGAGGCCATCGGAAAAGATTTTGATCCCAATTTCCATGAGGCACTTGCCCAGGAACATGTGGAAGGGAAAAGACCGAACGAAGTGATTAAAGAGTTTCAAAAGGGCTACATCCTTAATGGTCGGGTTATCCGTGCCGCTAAGGTCGTCGTCGCAAGTGATAAACAGTAACAAACGTATTCAGATACAAGGAGAAAAGATATGGGAAAAATTATTGGAATCGACTTAGGGACAACCAACTCGTGCGTAGCGGTGATGGAAAATGGAACTTATAAAATTGTTCCGAACGCAGAAGGGCACAATACAACACCTTCTATCGTTGGGTTTTCAACCAGCGGCGAAAACTTGGTTGGTCAGGTCGCTAAGAGACAGGCGGTCACGAACCCAACGAAAACTCTTTTCGGAGTCAAGCGCCTCGTTGGTCGGAAATTTACGGATAAAGAAGTGGCCCACTTTCATAAAATCGCTCCGTTTGAAATCTTTGCTAACAAGAACGGAGACGCATGGGTCAAAGTGGATGGTAAAGAATTCTCTGCGCAGGAAATTTCGGCAAAAATTCTTGAGAAAATGAAAAAAGCTGCTGAGGACTATCTTGGTCAGCCGGTCACTGAAGCAGTGATCACTGTCCCAGCATACTTTAACGATGCTCAGAGACAAGCAACTAAAGATGCTGGCCGAATTGCAGGCCTTGATGTCAAACGGATCATCAACGAACCAACTGCGGCCGCTCTGGCTTACGGCCTTGATGCGAAAAAAGATCAGAACATCGCCGTCTTTGATTTAGGTGGTGGTACATTCGACGTCTCAGTTCTCGAGATTACTTCGGATGGAGTTTTTGAAGTGAAATCTACCAATGGTGATACATTCCTTGGTGGTGAGGATTTCGATTACAGAATCATTAACTGGATCGCTGAAGAATTTAAAAAAGAATCAGGGATTGATCTTAAGAACGATAAAATGGCGCTCCAGAGATTGAAGGAAGCCGCAGAAAAAGCGAAGCACGAGCTCTCAAGTGTGACTCAAACCGATGTCAATCTTCCGTTCATCACGATGGATGCCACTGGTCCTAAGCATTTGAACCTCAATCTTTCGAGAGCGAAGTTCGAATCTTTGATCGGTGACCTCATCGAGAAACTCGTGGCCCCTTGTAAGACCGCGATCAAAGATTCTGGTCTTTCTCTAGCTGAGATTCACGAAGTGATTCTCGTCGGTGGTGCGACTCGAATGCCGATCGTGCAGCAGAAAGTGAAGGAAATTTTTGGCAAAGAACCTTCAAAAGGTGTGAATCCGGATGAAGTGGTCGCGGCCGGAGCTGCGATCCAGGGCGGAGTCCTTGCTGGTGACGTGAAAGATGTTCTCCTCCTTGATGTGACTCCGTTGTCACTTGGGATTGAGACACTCGGGAACGTGTTCACAAGAATCATCGAAAAGAACACGACGATTCCGACGAAGAAATCACAAACGTTCTCTACTGCGGTTGATAACCAGCCAGCAGTTTCCATTCACGTACTCCAAGGGGAACGTGAGTTTGTGTCTGACAACAAAACACTCGGGCGCTTTGACCTGACAGGGATTTCTCCGGCACCACGCGGGGTCCCTCAGATTGAAGTGACTTTTGATATTGATGCAAACGGGATTGTCCACGTGACATCGACAGATAAAGCGACTGGGAAATCTCAAAACATCGTGATCACTTCTAACTCTGGTCTTTCGGAAGAAGAGATCAAGCGAATGGTTCAGGATGCCGAGAAGAACCGCGAGGTAGACCAGAAACGCCGCGAGGTGGTGGATGCCCGCAATAACTTAGACAGTCTTGTCTTTGCCTCTGAAAAAGGGATGAAGGAAGCTGGCGATAAAGTGCCGGCCGATAAAAAGACTGAGCTTGAAGGAGCAATCAGTGAAGCAAAAAGCAAACTCACTTCAGATTCTTTGGACGAAATTAAAGCAGCGACTGAAAGATTACAAAACGTCGCTCACAGCCTTGCCCAGTATATGTACGCCCAGCCCGGAGCTGATACCGGCGCGACCAACGGTGGGACAGAAACCAATGCCGGAGCAAAAACGGACAAGAAGGATGATGGAGACGATGTAGTCGATGCCGATTATAAAGAAGTTTAATTTTTAAAAACAGTTTTTCCTGAAGGCCCCTTACGAAAGTGAGGGGCTTTTCTCTATGGGTGCTATGAGTACGAAACGCGATTTATACGAAGTTCTAGGTTTGGCAAAAGGTGCTTCGAAAGAAGAAATCAAAAAGGCTTACAGAAAACTGGCGATGCAACACCATCCCGATAAGAACCAGGGAAATAAAGAATCAGAAGCATTGTTCAAAGAAGCTTCACACGCTGCGGATGTTCTTCTCGATGATCAAAAAAGAAAGATGTACGAGCAGTTCGGACACGACGGTCCTCAAATGGGTGGCGGTCCGGGTGGATTCCAAGGTGGAGACTTTGGTGATCTCGGAGATATTTTCGGTGATATCTTTGGAGATATTCTCGGCGGTTCACGGGGCGGCCAGCGCGGTGGTCGTCGTGGAGGCAGACGTGTAGTCGCGGGAGATGACCTTCAAACTGAAATGACTGTGACTTTTGAAGAAGCAGCTTTCGGCGTGGAAAAAGAAATGAAGATCACACGTTCATGCGTGTGTGAAACCTGTCAGGGCTCTGGAGCTAAAAAAGGCTCGGGACCTGTGACATGCGATATGTGCCAGGGCCATGGAGAAGTAAGACGTCAGCAAGGATTCTTCACCATCGCTCAGCCTTGTCCGAAATGTCATGGTCAAGGTCAAATGATCAAGGATCCATGTGATTCTTGTCATGGTCGTGGAAGAAACAAAAAGCCAGAAAAACTGAGTGTGAAAGTTCCTGCAGGAATTGATGAGGGTCAGAGGCTTAAGCTGACTGGTCAAGGTGATGCCGGAATGAATGGCGGTCCTTCAGGGGATTTGTACGTCATGATCAATATCCAGGAGCATGAATTTTTTCAACGCGAAGAATACGATGTTCAATGTGAAGTTCCGATTAGTGTTTCTCAAGCGGCACTTGGGACAGAAATAGAAGTTCCTACTCTTCACGGAAGAGTTTCCATGAAAATTCCAGAAGGCACTCAGTCGGGCCAGAAGATGAAGTTGAGAAATAAAGGAATCACGAAGCTCGGTGGATACGGTTTCGGAGATCAGATCCTTACTATTCATGTCGAGACACCCACGAAACTTAACAAAGAGCAGAGAGATCTTTTTACTCGACTCGCAGAGCTAGAATCGAACACAAATCCAATGACGAAGGGTTTTTTTGATCGGGTTCGCGAACTTTTTCAATAAATCACCGGGGGACCCTCGGTTCCCCTTTTTTTATCCTCCTCAATTTTTTGGCCACAGGTTAAGCTCGATGGGATCATTCAGAAAAAGGTTTGTTATGCGTTATTTTTTCATCTTACTGTTGGTTTTTCTTACAGCGTGCGGTGGGATGCAGACTGCCCAGAAACCGATCGATGAGTCTGAGATCTCTGCTGAAGTGAAGGCAAAGCTCGATGAGGCGAGAGAACTTATTCGCGCCAACAAGCCAAGGCCCGCCATCACGAAATTATCCGAGCTCAATGACGACAATCTCTCTCCTATTGAGAAAGCTCTCAAATATAATTTGAAGGGAGTAACACTTTTCAACATAGGCGAAGTTCGAAAATCTATACTCAACTTTCAAGTCGCAGAAAAATATACTCCCGAAGAGACTCAGCTTCATTCACAAGTTCAGCTCAACATGGCGAGTGGACACTACATGCTGAATGAATACAACGAATTGAAAGCGAGGCTTGATCAAATTGAAGTAAAATCTTTGACGGCGGCGGAAGTAAAAAAGTTTGCCCAGCTCGAACTTGCTTACGGGAAAAAATTTAAAAACGACATGATGATTGTGAGTTCGTCGGCAAAACTTTTGTCGGAGGCAAAAACTTTTGCCGAAGTCCAAGGATCAAATCTTTACGATCCGATGAAAGCATCGTTCGAGAAACTTTCACCGGTAGATCGGATTACTGCCCTTGAAAAATTTAACGGGGCAACAAATCTTGGGGTGGCTTATCTCGCGAGAACGGATATTGAAAGTCGACTCGTCGCGGGAGATAAATCTGGTGCTGGCGATCTCGTGGGTTGGTTAAGGTCTCAGTACGTGGGTAACGAAGAAGTGAATCAGTTCCTCAAAGAATACGATTTAAGAATTTCTAACTCTACTCGTATTAGTATTTCTGATATCGGACTCGTTCTTCCCCTCACAGGAGAGAAAGCATCATTCGGTCAGAAGGCGCTTGCTGGTGTCGATACGGGTCTCAAGGTGATGGGTCTTTCAGAAGACATTAAAATTCATACAAAAGATTCTCTCGATTCTCCGGCGCGCGGAGCTGAAGCCGTGCTGGAACTTATTCGCGAGGATAAGGTGTCCATGATCATCGGTGGACTTTTCCCAGAGTCTGCGACGGCGGAGTATCTGGAGGCAAGAAAATTTGGGGTGCTTTATATTTCTCTTTCACAGATTAATCTTCCGAAAGAAGAAAAGAACCATCACCTGATTGAAGTTCAAGGATCCATTGAATCCCAAGTTGCGACACTACTCTCAGACGAGATGGTCAATAAATTCGGACCACGAATCGGTGTCATCTATCCTGAAAATGAAGGTGGCAAGGCGTACCTGGATGAGATCTGGAGAAAGAGTTCCCAAAGAAATCTTCAGGTCACAAGTATCGCGGGTTTCCAGAAGAATTCCCATGACTACCGAGATTCAGCGCAATTGTTTCTTGGTCTCAAGTATCCGCGAGAAAGATCGGAGGAACTAAAAATTCTCGAAGACGTATACGAGCACGAAAGATCTTCCATCCGGAGAGTCCAAACACTTCCTCCAGTACTCGATTTTGACTGGGTATTCATCGCGAGCTATCCGCATGAAGCAATACAACTCATCCCTACACTCGGTTACTACGACGCGACTCGGATTAAAGTCGTTGGCGGCCCAAGCTGGGTTTCCAAATCAATGGTGAAAGAACAAAAAAATCTTGGGACTCTTTATTTTATTGGAGATGATCCCAAAGATATTAATCACGACATGCTCACAAAATTTCAGGAGATTTACGGGAAGCCAGCTTCATTCATCGAAGTTCTCGGCCTCGATGCGATGAAAATTGGGACAGAGGCGTTAAAACTCACGGGGAATGTAGGAAGCCGAGATGATTTTGATGCCAGACTAAAAGATGCCGGAAAACTCAAAGGTCTCACAACCGAGTGGGAATTCAAGGAGGGCGTCTGGCTAAAAAAAATGAACTCTATGACCATCACACGTGGTGAGATCGTGAAGCTCTTCCAAGCTGACACCCTTCAATAACTAATTCGGATATTTTAAGTAGTAAACCTGCTCAAAATTTCGACCGTAATCTTCGAGATCAAGGCCGTAACCGATGATGAACTGATCGTCGATCTTTTTACCGGTCATGTCAGGCTGGATGTTCACAGCACGTTTGTAGGGCTTATCGAAGAGAGTCACCACTTCTAATGAACGAGGCTGGGCGAGGAGAATTCTTTTCTTCAGAAAGCTCAGGGCGCGTCCGGTATCAACGATTTCCTCAACTATAACCACGTTGCGATCCATGAGATTCGTCGTGAAATCTTTGTTGATCATAATGGTGCCGTGGTTCTCTTTACTCCTCCCAACTGCTTGGAGTCTGACGAAATCGATATATACCTTCACGCCTTTGATCTCTCGGGCAAGATCCGCGAGGAAAATCATGCTACCCTTCAGGACACCAATCAGGACTAGGTCTTGTCCCTGATATTTTTGTGAGAGAGCGTTTCCGAGAGTCTCCACAATACCTTTGATTTCCTTGGCATCAATGTACTTAACGAATTGACTACCTACGAAGGTGCCGGGGAATTTGTTTTTTTCATCGTTCATGATCTTCCTTTAGAAAGAGATCATTCTAGCAGACAGAATCGTTTGGTCAAAAGTGAGAGAAAAGAAGACGCGTTTGATCAAGAAATAGTTTCCTCACGATAAATTCTTGTTTCTAACGGTCCTAAGTGATAAATTTTGTTAATAATTAAAGGACCTTCCGATGTTCAAAAAAATGCTTGATTGGTTTTCGAATGACCTCGCTATCGACTTAGGAACTGCTAATACTTTAGTTTATGCAAAAGACCGTGGCATCATCGTGAATGAACCCTCAGTGGTTGCTGTTCACCAGGGCTTCCGTGGAGAGCAGAAAGTACTCGCAGTTGGAAGAGAAGCCAAAGAAATGCTTGGCCGCACACCAGGCTCGATAAAAGCAATTCGTCCGATGAAAGACGGAGTGATCGCTGACTTTGAAGTGACTCAAGCGATGCTCAAATATTTCATTCAGAAATCACTCAATGGCTCGAAGTTAATCAAGCCGAGAATTATTATCTGCATTCCCTTCGGAATCACACAGGTTGAAAAAAGAGCAGTAAAAGAATCTGCTGAGCAAGCAGGAGCCAGAGAAGTTTATTTGATCGAGGAGCCAATGGCGGCTGCTATTGGAGCTGGTCTTCCGATTACAGATCCATCAGGAAATATGATCGTTGATATCGGCGGCGGGACAACTGAAGTTGCCGTCATTTCTCTCGGCGGTATCGTTTATTCGAAATCAGTCCGTGTTGCGGGTGACAAATTTGATGAAGCGATTGTTTCTTATATTAAGAAAAAATATTCTCTCCTGATTGGTGAAAGAACGGCTGAGATGATCAAAATAGCGATCGGGAATGCGTACCCTTTTGATGATGAAATTAAAACTTACGAAGTCAAAGGCCGCGACCTCATCGCCGGTGCTCCAAAAACGATTGAAGTCACTTCTGATGAAATCCGCGAAGCGCTTGCGGATCCTATTTCCGAAGTCGTTGAAGCGATTAAAATTTCACTCGAAAAAACTCCGCCCGAGCTTGCAGCTGATATCGTCGATAACGGTATTATCCTAGCTGGCGGTGGATCACTTCTTGCGAACCTTGATATTCTGATTAAAGAAAAAACAGGCCTTCCAGTTTCGCTGGCAGAAGATCCTCTGACATGTGTAGTTCGCGGTTGTGGAATGGCGCTTGAATCGCTCACCCTCCTCCGTCAAGTAACGACCCTTAGCTGATTTATTAAGTAGGGACGATGTCTCAAACCTTCTTTAGCAGACTGGACCAGGCAGAGAAGAACAATCGGCTCTCTTCACTTTGCAACAACCGTGGCAGAGTGACGATTTGGTTCAAAGGCGAGAAAGAAAAGCATGTTCTTGAAGTCGTCTCTTACGACAAAGACAGCATGACTCTAGCCTTAAATACCAAAGACGATATCTATGCCAATAATTTAGAAATTCTTTGTAGCTTTGAATTCCGTGGAATGAATTTCTTTTCTCAAACTCTCTTCCAGAAGAGCATCGGGGATTTCGCCTGCATTAAGTTCGAAGGCGACTTATTTAAGTCCGAGAAGAGATCAAGCTATCGCCTGATGACTTTTCCTCAGCACGAAGTGTGGGCAGAATTTCGGCTCGACGAAGCCTATGAGGGTGGAAAGGTCATCGACTTTCGGACTAAGCAATCCACCACGGCAATCTTTAATAGATTCCTTACGCTGGTTGAGGGTGACTCCACGAACCCTGACGCGCTAAAAATTAGAGTCCAAGATTTATCGACAACTGGAATGGCACTTCACATAGGCGAATTGGAATCCCGTTACTTTCCCAAAGACTCTGTGTTTAAGAAAGTCAGACTGAAATTTTCAAATGAAGAAATAGTCATCCCCGAAGTGAAGATCATTTATGTCGTTAGTTTCATCGGTTCAGATAAAAATATGAAAAAATTTAAGCTCGGAATCCGTTTCGAAAACTTATCAAATACCCTCGATCATTTACTTGGAAAGAAAATAAATAGTCTTCTGAGAGAGAGCGACCATAACAAAGACTTTGAGAATTTTAAGAAGTGAAAACAGGACTGCTGTTTTTTCTCATCGTTTCATGCTCCGCTCTGAATGGTTCGTCTGCACCAGCACAGGGAAAGTATAATTATTCCTATAGCGATGTGAGCGGAAATTTTCGCTACCAGCGGGACATAAGATTTATCAAAAAGAAGTTAGTGACGCGGACACAGATCCTCGTTCCTTCTGCCGGATCAGATCGGATCGTTGAAAAAAGCGTCACGGTGTCTCAGCTCGGGACGGTGAAGGCAGGAAGAAGCCGCTCTTTCGTCGTAAGACCCCTTGCCTCAGAATTCACGGTTTGGTTGGAGGGTAAAAAATATTCTTCGCGCATGCAGCTTGATACGGCAAAAAAATCTATGAGAGTGACCTTGGATAGTCCCGATGCGAAGTGGAAAGGACAATCCTTCGTCCCTTTTCCTCCAGGGAAACTTTTTTGTTTTTTTTCCCAAATACCGGACTGCCTTTATCATAATCAGATCTTAGAAAAATCGCTCTCTAGTAAAAGGCAGTCTTTCGATTTCTACGTGGTCTGGGATAATTACCCATACGTTCAGGATCAACTGACAAATGTTGGGAAAAATCTCTTCTCACTTGCCACTATCAAATACGACGGTTCACCAAAGGGACGAATTCGCTATATACTAGATGTTGAGGACCAGGTCCTTTTGTACCAGTTCACAAAAAACTTCGAGCTCACGGGTTATTCTTGGATTTCTCAAGGAATTAATTTGGTGAAGCCCGGAGAAGAAGTAAAAACCGAAGAGGAATGAGGTCACAGTGGATAATTTTGGCCAGTTCGTTATCACAGGTATCAAGAGCACTAGTCTCTCTGCGGAAGAGACGGAGTTCATCCGCGAGGAAAAAGTTGGCGGAGTTATTCTTTTTTCTGAAAACTTTCAAGATCCTTCGCAGTTGGCAGAACTCGTCAATTCGATTCAAAAGCTTCGTGACGAATACCCACTCTTTATTTCGGCTGACCAGGAAGGCGGCCGCGTGATGCGCTTTAAAAAGCACTTCACCCAGTTTCCCTCAATGATGGACTTTGCCAGAATGGATTCTCCAAAATTAATTTTTGAAGCACATGAAATACTGGCCAAAGAATTAAACGCCTGCGGAGTAAACCTTAGCTATTCACCTACCTGTGATATCCTTACGAATCCCGAAAATAAAGTTATCGGTGATCGTGCGTTTGGCGAGGACGCCCTCACAGTGGAGAAATATATTAGTGCTGCCATTCGTGGACTCCAAACGAACGGAGTCATGGCGTGTGCTAAACACTTTCCTGGTCATGGCGACACTTCAAAAGATTCTCATTTCGATCTCCCAATTGTGAAAACGTCTCTTCAGCAACTTCGAGAACGGGAAATGATTCCGTTTGTGAAAGCTTCGAAGTCTCGTGTGGAGTTCATGATGATGGCGCATCTTATGGTTGATGCAATTGATGACAAACTCCCGACTTCTCTAAGTTCTAAGGCCTACGATTTTCTTCGCCAGGAAACGAAATTCAGTAAAATCGTCGTCACCGATGACATGGATATGAAAGCAATCTCTGACCGATATACTACGGAAGAGGCGGCTCTTCTGGCGATCAACGCCGGTGCCGACATGCTGATGTACCGGAACATGGAAAATGCGGTGAAGGCCGTGAACATCATCCGTGAGCACTCAAAAAAACGCTTAATGAAGAAAGAAATGCTCGTTGAAAAACAGACTCGCATTGAGCGCTGTAAAAAAGAAAACTTCGCGAACTATCAGCCGATTTATATTCCCAAAATTTCGGATGTATTTCATTCTCAGGCGTCAAAATCTTTGATGGACCAATGGAATAGATTCCTGACTGCTAAAGTCTAAAACGGTCAAATTTTCCCTTTTACCTGATATTCCCATTGCTTAGCAATTTATTGCTAATCTTAAAGTAGATCTCAGACAGATTGGGGTTGGGAATTTGATGCACGTACTAATACGTAATGTCTTGATAATTTTGGCGCTGATCGGCCCATGCAAATTTGCGTGGTCGCAGGGCGTGTGTTCAAAAGATTTTTCGCAAGTCGGTCCAGCGTGTATCAATTCCATCAATAAAAATTTTCAAGCGCTTAAAATTGCTTTGAGTCGAGAGCTCGAAGGAAATATTTATATTTTCAAAACTCCTAACGGAGAAGTCGGAAAATTTAAAATAAGTTCTGTGACTGTGAATAAAGAAATTTGCACTCTGTATCTCGATGCCGTTACGTTCACGGGTGATCAAACTTTTGTTCCGAACTCTTCGATCTCCATTGGAAGAGCGAGAAATCAGTGGCTAGAAAATAGAATTTACCTCGATAAAGAAGGATCGAGTGCGCTCGAACTCCGTCGAGGCAATAGTGGCTGCGGAATGGTCTTTTCCGAAGGTGTTAAAGTTGCTCTTTATGATCAGCAACCAGTCATCACGAAATACGAAGAAAATAATATTCTCTTCTATGCACCACTCGTTCTTATTTTTATTGCGATCTTTCTCATCGTCCGCGTCTTCCTCGAGGAGCAGGATAAATTTAAGACTCAGGAAGCTCTCGAAGAAGCGGAAAACGCGAAGGGAAAGAATCAGCACTTATTTATCCGAGTCACACGGCCTTTTTACAAAAGATATTTCGTACCCCTTGTTCAAGGTTCAAAGAACAAGCAATCTCTTCGCACCAAGTATAGGCAAAAGCTTGCCAATGCAGGACTTACCAAAGAAATGACACCCGAAGAGTTTGTCGCTTTAAAATTCTTCATGATTCTTGGGGGACCCTTTGTGTTCCTCGCATTCCGGTGGGTTTTAGAAGAGAACTGGGACTTAAGTTACACTCCGCTGATGGCGGTTGCGGGTTATTTTTATCCCGAAATGTGGCTCTCTGGTTTGATCGCCAAAAGAAAAAATAATATTCTCCTCGCGATGCCCTTCATCGTCGACATGCTCGCACTCTCAGTAGAAGCAGGTCTTGATTTCATGGCAGCGATCCAAAGAGTGATAGAGAAGGCTCCCGCCAGTCCCTTGGTAGAAGAATTTGAAACATTGATTCGCGAAACAAGGATCGGTTCCTCACGCGCTGAAGGCCTTCGCCAGATGAGTTGGCGGATCAATACCATTGAGATCAATTCTTTCTGCGCCACTCTTATTGCTGCAGATTCAGTGGGGGCATCGATTGCTCCAATTCTCAAACAATTATCGAATGAACTAAGAGTGAAAAGATCATCTCGGGCAGAGCAACTCGGGGCAACAGCTGCGACTAAAATTCTTTTTCCGATGATCTTATTTATTATGCCAGCAGTAATTATTGCAATTTTTGCGCCCATGGCCTTGAGCGCGATGAATGGGAATCCATGAAAGTTAACGTGAAGTACAAAGATAAAAAGATAATAGACGGGGCACTGGTAGCGGATAGCTTTATTCCTAAGCTCACTGGATACATGTTCCGGAAGAGTCCTCATGTCCCAGCGATTATTTTTGAACCCTGTAATTCCATTCAAACGACTTTCATGAGATTCGATTTGGACTTAGTTTTCATGGATCGTGAAAATCGAGTGGTAAAGGTCATTCGAAATCTCAGGCCCTGGCGGTTTACGGCTTTTTATTTTAAGGCGAAGAAAACACTCGAGCTTCCCGTGGGTCATCTTCCACCCGAGCTTCAGGCGGGGGATGTTCTGGAGGTGACCATTGTTTAAGTTGGTCGCAGTCGGTGGAAGATTCCGCGGGAAAGAATTTATCCTTGAAGAGGGTGAAAATATTATCGGTCGCGGGCAAGATTGCTCGATCTCACTTTTAGTCGATGGTGTTTCGAAGAAGCATCTCAAGATTAATGTGAATGGAGACACTGTCTTTGCGGAAGACTTAGGAAGTTCCAATGGAACTCTGGTCAATGAAAAACCCCTAGCCCGAGCGACTCTAAAAAATGGTGACAAGATTGTTCTTCCCAATCTTATTCTTCAGCTGGTTTACGTCATCGAGAAAAAAGTCGTTATTAAGAAAAAAGTTCTGAAAGACAGTGGAGACGACGACGCCTATGACGACATTGATCAGCCTGACCCCGTTCCACAGGCACTGATCGCTAAGCCGATCTGGTTTTTCAAACATAAAGTGATGCCGATTGTGTATAGTTTCAATGAGCAGTACGAATGGGCGGCACTTGTAGGAATTTTATTATTCGTATTCATTGTCATTAATATCGGTCTCACGATTC
>CANETG010000048.1 GCA_947440875.1 Bacteriovoracaceae bacterium | reverse complement strand
TTGAGAAGCTCTACGTCCATATGAAAGAGCAGGCGTAGCCTTAGTGATGATGAATCGGGTGCTCGACGTGAAACGTAGCACCCTGAATGATACCACTATCCACCCCCATTATTCTTTCATGGACCCATTAACGAATAGCAAATTCTCCTGACCAAAGCACGCCGGCCGACGCTCTGATGACACTTCCGTTCTGAGTGACCGTGAGAGACTTTCCTTTGGTACTCATTCTAAATCTCACGCCAGAACTGAGCATCTGGCAGCTGCTGATCGAGAATTGACCACTTACGAGACTAAAGTCTTTTCCAGCTTTAGTTCCCTGAGACGTGACGGTCGCTGAAGTGGCGCTGAAGTTTCTGAGTGTGATGGTGAGAGGTTTTCCATCGCTTGCTCCCGTTTCAATGAGTGTCGTATTTCTCCCAATCATGTCATTTAACCGAGTCACGCAACGAGGGTCATTTGCTTCGGCGAAAGTTGAAATAAAGAGAAATGTGATCACAAAAAATTTCATTCGATTTCCTTTGTTGGGATATCCAATCGTGCCAGAGTCCTTAACAAAGTGGAGGGAGCGTGTAAAAAATTCTGGGACTTTCTATTCCTGGGCTTTATCCGCTCTTACGTCAGCCGCACCGTCTCGGTCAAATCGCACACGGTACAGGATCGGATTGCAGCAGACTTCGCAGTCAATGATCGTTTCCTGGATCCTTCCTTCTTCAGGATAGAATTCCATCCAGATCATCTCACCACAGTAAGGACATTGATTTTGAAATTCATGTTCCATAGAGCTTTGATAATATTCTTTTATGCTAAAACTGATAACCTTTTTATTCTCTGTTCAATTGATGGCGCAGCTTATTTCCTTGGAAGAGCTCTCTCTCGGAGCGTGAATAAAGACCTGCCCAAAGTTACGATCCTGTGACGAAATGGATCCGGACAACAGTCGAGAATAACTATTTCAAGTATCTCTTGACGCCCGGAATGACGTTATCCTTTTTGCTCACAGCCATATAGCTTTTTACCTATATGATAGATTGAGATTATTGAATTTTTCTATTGTCATCAGGTTGTATAACCCTCTTATCACATCCTGAGGAGGATAGAATATGAAAGCTGCATTTTTTCTCGTTGGACTTTTCTCACTGACAAATCTCGCGTTCGCCGAACAAGTGAACCTTGATGACCTTGAGACAATCGAGCTCAATCTTAATGAGAAAGAAACGATTACTTATAGCGTTCACTATCCAAACTACCGATTGGGCGGCGGCACTCCAGCGCGCATGAAAATATCCGACTGCCTTCTTCTTGATGTGAAGAACTCGGACCGAGTCATTCATAAAGACGTAAAATTAAAATTAGCCAAGGCATTAATCGTCGAAGACGGATTTCGTTATAACGAAGAATCCTCACCGGTACTCAAATCTACGGTCAAGGGCGATAACATCGTCTTTCGCTTAGTAACCGGGAGCGCTTACATGACTCATATTCTCGTGAAGACAAAAAACGGCGAATCCCTTCAGTCAAACCTTGACGCCCTTCTTCCAGAAGCGACACCCGTAGGTCTGGTTTACGTCAGGGCCTGTCGGTTTTAACTAATAGATGCTGCCGAACTTCTCTTCGAGTTTCTCTTTAATGAGATCGGCGGACTCTCCCTTAATTTTGAACGCTTGAACTTCTTTTTTGTGATGAAAGCCGGCCGCTTGGAAGGCGTTGGCATAGTCTGGATCGAGTCCAGTAAACATGTCGACTCTTTGGGCGCCGATGCCGTTGAAGGCCGATCCCGTGTCTCTGACGATGAAAAATCCTTCGTGAAGAGAGCCGTCCGGAAGTCTGAGGCCAACGACTTTCGGGATGTAGATAATATCCCCAATCTTGTGAACCTTATTGTCCGTTGCTAGCGTGTGATAAGGGAGAAGACATAGATTTTTTCTCACCCCTTCACCGAAGATACAACGATCAAGAAGATGGTAGCGTCGCTCGCCGTTAATCACTCCACCATAGTTCACAGAAATTTTTCCCTGACCGCGGTCTTTTAAGATGGCGGATCCTTCCATGAGAAGCACACGATAAAACCGCGTACAGACGGTCGCGATCAACTTTTCTTGGACCGAAATAATATTCGATCTCTCACTTCCATCATAAAGAGTGCCGCCATACTTTCCTTGGCAGCTCGTTTTGTCTTCCTGTGCTGTGTAGTACATAGTGGGGAGAAGATCAGGTATTTTTAGCATATCGATTTCAAGAACGACGTCAGGCGCTGGAGTGGGCACTGGTGTGGGAGTCGGAGGATTGACTTCATCTCTTTGCGGCGGAAGTTGAATCGAACTTTTTGACGAGTCCTTGCCACAAGAAATAAGAATGAGAAAACTTAAAAAGAGAACGCGCATGATGACCTCGAATGATTTTCCAAATCATATCGAAGGCGAGGGGAGATGTGGTCTGACTCTGTCTTACAAAGGGAAAGTTTCTTTTATTCCGGAACTATTTCTCCGGTATTCGGGGACTTCCCCAGTGGAGCAGGGGACTTTTTCGAGAGATTTTAAGATCGTTTGTCCGGGAAAAGTCACGTGTTGGACAACTCGTGAAACGTGTCTTTGCACAACACAACTCTTATACCAACTCTGAGTCAGAGTTTTTCCATTTGAGCCTGTAAATGCTACTGAGCTCGTTCCTAGTTTTACTTTTCCACCCCAGTGGAGAGCTTCGACAAGATCTTTGGGATTAATCTCGGGCAGAGATCTATTCGCCGCTTGATAATAGTGTTCCACCAGACTCGTTACGCGAGGTCCTGCATTGTAGCCAGCCACAGCGAGTAACCAACCTGAATGGAGGGGATAATAAGACGTCGTGTTCTGGATACTGCAGGAAGAAGTTCGTGGTGTGTTCGGCGGATAAACTTCTCTTGTTTTCATCGCAGCGGGGACGAAGTTCACAAAAAGATTTCTCAAGTTCGCTGCCTTGAAACGAATGGAGAACTCATCGTTCTGGCAGTTTTGGATGAATGAATTGATCGCCTCAAAAGTTTTCTGAGGAAGTCTGACGTCATTGGCAGTGATTCCAGCAAAGTCTGAAGCGGTGATACGGTATTCAGGGCGTGCCCCGAGGCGTCTTAAGGCGATGCTGTAAAACGGAGCAATCATCGCGCTACTGACAGAACTGCAAGTGATTGCCGGCCAATTCTGGGCCTCTTTTTCCGCAGGCGTGAGCGCCTGCATACCCTCGCACCACTCAGAAATATTGAGCTGAGCGATTCCGCAGGAATAATTTCCCCCGTCCGGTGAAATACCAAGGCTTGCCAGAAGTGATTCTTGAGTGATGGCACCAAGAAGAACGTGGGGAGGAATGCCATATTTTTTGGACGCAGAAACCACACTCTGAAGTTTCTTCGGAGCATTCTTCGCTCCGTTGTTGACCATCCAAGCAATCTGAATCTGGACCGGAGTAAAGCTCCCTGGGTTTTCTGTTTCGCGAATTTGTATTTCGTTATAGCGGCAAAGTTTTAAGTCAGGAGCGCGGTTTATTTTCCACTCGTTAATTTCATCGACCGTCATACCCGCCGGAAAATCTTCCCAGACATTGGCAACATCCGAAAGATCAAGACAAGGAATTCCCTGAGGTAGAATTTTTTCTGGGCACTGGATCGCAGGATTCTCCCAGGCAGCTAGGGTGAATGAGCTAAGAGTAAGACATAGGAGAATAAGCTTAATTTTCATTGAATATTCATATCCTTTTCAGAACTCCTCTTCAAGAAACTTGCAGTTTTTGCTATGATAAAATTGTGAACATGGCTTTCTTCATGATCCTCTCACTTCTCAGCTCCCCGCTTTAAAAGATCAATGAGAAAATGGAATTTTGCGTCTCCCGAGCGCAGATACGAACTGCTCAATAGGTGTGAGTGAAAAAAGAAAACGCACCGTTGGCCATTTTTTTTTCTCTGTGACTATCCCTGATATCCGAATGAGGCGCAGCGCAAGCTTAAATAATGAGAATAGATATTTTCTTTTCTATTCCTACACGCTACACAGGCCAAGTCATAACAATTCAAAGGGATTCTCATGCGAAGCTTTTTCATCTTATTTCTGTGTTTCATGGCCTTCTCAGCACAAGCTGAAGTCACTCGTGCATGGGAAGATTACTCTGATCCTGCGATCAGAAATCCCAATTTTGAAAAGAGTTTTAGGAACCTTCCTCTCAAAGGAATTATTTCAGACAACCGTAAAATCTGGGCCAATGACTATTGGGCGCATAAAAAAGGAAGCATCAATTTTCGTTGGAATGCTGCCAATAAGATAGGTTTCAAACTCAATTCACCTTTGAGAGCTGAAGCAATGATGATGTCTCAAGCAGCACTCGCTGAACTTGCACCGACAGAAAAAATGGATCTCTTAAACGGTGATTACAATTATTCAATTAGAAAAGAAGTTGAGGAAATTGCCTCTAAGCAGGCGGAGATCTGGCACGGAATTTGTAATGGTTGGTCACCGGCGGCGATCAATCATAATGAACCAACTCCAAAAACGTTCACGAACCCCGATGGAATTGTTGTCCCCTTCGGCTCATCAGATATTAAAGCACTCATCAGTTACTACTATGCTTTCCATCATGCAGTCAGAAGCACAAACCAAATGGGGAAGCGTTGTTTCTTCATGGGCCTAGGCTGTGATGAAGATCTTAATGCCGGTGCCTTCCACATTGTTCTTACCAACACTGTCGGAAGAGGGGAGTCGATGATAGCGGATGTAGAACGTGGTCGCCAAGTTTGGAACCACGCTGTTTCTGAGTACACTTCGACCATTGTTGATGCCAATCTTCTTCCGAGTAAAAAATCAGCGAAAGGAACTGTTCGCCGTATCCATCTGAAAACTGACATGACCTTTGTCCAGGGTATCCAGAAAAACAGTTGGTACCCAACTCTCGGAACCCCGGATCACATCAATGGCGTAAGGTATTACGAGTACACTCTCGACGTCGACGCTTTCGGCATGATCATCGGAGGGGATTGGATCTCTAAAGTGCGCCCGGACTTCATCTGGGAGATGGAGAGGGCGACAAGCTTCTCTGGAAAATTTGTGAATCTGTCTCAGCTCCTCAACGATTAATTCCCTTGGTTCCGGTGTATTTTGTCTACACCGGAACTTTTATTTCATCTTTCAACTCACTAATATTGCAGTTCATCATCCAAAGTTATCTGGTGTACGGGAAATAAAGCTGTTCTTCACTTCTCATTCCTTCTACACTGGATTCATCTGTTTCTTACTAACACTGCTATTAGTTTTTATCTCAGATCATTTTATCCTAAGACCTTTTTTATTCTTATCCTCATCCTAAAATTCACTCAAAAAAATAGTTCAAATCAAATTTGTCACACCTTTGTGACGAAGTTCAATCGGAGGCTCATATGAGTCAGAAAATTTATGTCGGTAACCTCGGTTACTCTGTTAACAACGAATCACTCTCAACTAAGTTCGCACAATACGGAACAGTAAGTTCTGCAAAAGTGATCATGGACCGCGACACTAACCGCTCTAAAGGCTTCGGCTTTGTAGAGATGTCATCTCCTTCTGAAGCAGCCAAAGCGATTCAGGCCCTCAACGGGACTGAGTTTGAAGGTCGTAACATGAACGTATCGGAAGCAAAGCCGATGGAACCACGTGATGGTGGCGGACGTGACGGCGGCGGCTCTAAGCGCTGGTAATCGTTTTTTTCAAAAAATCGGCCGTGCTGTTGACTCAGCATGGCCTTTTTTTTTATCTTGAGCTATAAAGCGTATATGTCACCATCAGAACCCGTCCGTCCCCCGAATTCCTACCGTGTCACGATCACTCTGGATCAGTCAGTTGATCGCATGGATAATGTCCTCCTCGACGCTTGCAGATCGCAGGAAGAAAATCCAGCACTCCACACCATCTCACGTGCTGCTTTAAAACAGCTCTTCAATGAGAAAAAAATCATGATTAAAGGTCAGCGCGCAAAATCGAATTCTTCGCTAGCGGCCGGGATCACGTACGTGGATATTCTAGGATTCTAATTATTCTTTTAGCTTCGCCTCGAGCTCATACCCATTGAGCACGGGAATCTCACTTAAAAAAGTGATGTCCACTTTAAGCCATCCTACCGAAGGAAGCTTCGGGTGATAGATAATTTTAATTCGACTTTTCTTGTTTGTCGGTAACACTTCAAAAAAATACGCGGCTTTAAGATTTCCAACGTTGGCCCTTTTCAAAAATCTGAGATTGGCCTTGTGGATAGAAATATTTTTTTTCTTCTCGAGATTCTTATAACCTTTCTCGGTCCTGAACTCGTTCGGAAACTCCATAATCGTGGATCCGCGGAGTAGTTTCCCGGGAACCGGAACGAATTCTTTTTTTTTCACATCGAAATCCATCTTCACGCGGTACCTCTCAGAGCCGGGAAGAACGTGGACCATGACTTTGCCTTTCCGATGAAGTGTTCCAGGCTCGACCTGATAGTCAGCACCGTTGGACGCAAATGACCCCGTTAAAAAAAATAAAGTTAGCGAGATTTGCGCCAGGATCACTTTCGACCTTTTTTGATCTCACTTTGTTCCAATCTAATTTGAGTTTCATTCATCTCTTGAGCTTAGGAAGAAATGAGTGACTAGCCCATTTAAGGAAAGATGAAGAATGTCTGACTATTTCTTTTTTATGGGAGTGAATCTCTTTTCGAAAACGTCTCTTTTGTTCTCAAGTTCGAGCGACTTCATTCATTTCGCGGGGTAGTGGAGTTTTGGCACGACGACTTTGATTAATTTCAGGTGTCCGTCGGAGGTGAGATTCGATTACAATAAAGAATATGAAAATCTACCTCGTGGGTGGCTCTGTCCGAGACAAACTTCTGAATATTGTGCCCCAGGATACGGACTATCTTGTTGTCGATGCGTCGGAAAAAGATCTCATCCAACGCGGTCTCGTCAAGATTGGTCAGACTTTTCCCATTTATCTCAATCCGGAAAACGGTGATGAATACACTTTGGGCCAGTCGCTTGAAGAAGATCTCCGGCGACGAGATCTCACAATCAATGCTATGGCCCTCGATGAAAAAAATGAACTCATCGATTTGTTCGGTGGAGAAAGTGATCTTCGTCGTAAGATTCTTCGTCACGTGAGTGCAGAAAATTTTTTCGAGGATCCGCTCCGAGTCCTGAGAACAGCAAGATTTCTTTCTCAGTTACCAGAATTTTCAATTCACCCCGAAACCATAAAGCTCATGAGAGAAGTCGGATCTTCGCCCCAGTATAAGAATCTTATTTCGGAGAGAATTCTTAAAGAGTTGAAACGGGTCTTTGTGTCTCAAAAGCCGTCTCGTTTTTTTGAAACCTTAAAATTAATTGGTGGATTTGAGCCATTTTTTAAGGAGATAAAAGTTTCTTTGGCTGGTCTTGATCAATTTAAAGGAGATGAGGAACTCTCCTTTTCCTATCTCGTCACTGGTCTGAACTTAACTGAATTGGAGGTCATTGCAAAACGCCTCAATCTTCAATCAAACTGGAAAGAGAAAGCTCGTGCATGGATTCTTTCGCAAGTTCTTTCTAGTGATTCACCCGAAGGGATTTTAGAATATTTTTACCAGGTAGACGTTTTTAGAAAGCCTCAAATCCTTGAGCACGTCGCTGCACTCAACTGCGCCCTCGGCACCAAACTTTCGATGCTCTTTTCTGAGCTTAAGGATATCGGGATAAGTGATGTCAAACCGGAGCTTCACGGAAAAGACATTGGCCTTGAGATCCGTCGCCTAAGACTTATGAAGTTGAAAACGATCATAGGAAATTCTTAGAGCTATTTTGATCTGTTTTAACGGCTTAAGTACCGTGCCATTTTCAGGGCCACTTTGCCACTGCAGTGTAATGTTGACCCTAATTTGGTCGCATAATTATAACATCTTCTCCCAATGTATTCCTCCGCGCGCTGAGTTCTGTTATCACCATAGCAGGCGTTTAGTTTTGGAGAAAACAATGAACAGCAAACATTTCTTGTTAGCACTATCCCTTTTTTCGGCTTCTGCGCTGGCGCAGTCACCTTCCGTAGAGTGTCTCCTCCGCGGAGATTGTTTCCGCGGGGAAGATGTGATGAATCACTTGAAAGCACTCCAAGCTGTGGCAGAAAAAGGAAGTGGGAACCGCGCGGCTGGCTCTCTTGGACATGAACTCTCAGCGAACTATATCGCGCAAAAACTACTGGCCGCCGGGTTTATAGTCAAACTTGAGCCCTTCGATTTTATGAAGTTTGAAAAGATCTCTGCCAAATTTCTGAAAGCCAGCGTGGTCTTTGAAGAAGGAAAAGATTTTAATCTCATGAGCTACTCTGGATCGGGGACTGCGACGGCACAAGTTTCGGCCGTGGATCTTCAAATGGGTGAAGGAAATACTTCAACGTCAGGATGTGAGACCGCAGATTTTTCTTCATTCCCGAAAGGGAATATCGCTCTCATCCAGCGGGGCAGCTGTTCTTTTGGTCAAAAAGTCGCCAATGCTCAGGCCGCGGGTGCAGCGGGTGTGGTCATTTTTAACCAGGGAAATACTCCTGACCGTTCGGGCCTATTGGTGGGAACTCTTCCTGAGGGGACATCGATCAAGATCCCGGCGATCGCGATTTCTTATTCGTTTGCAGAAACACTTCTCTCAGAGGAAGGACTCGAATTAACCGTCGAGGCAGAAACTTTTGTCGATCAAAAGGTCAGCTTCAACGTCATCGCAGAGACCAAGGGTGGGAATCCAGACAATGTGGTCATGATAGGAGCTCACCTAGATTCCGTTGGCGAGGGGCCAGGAATCAACGATAACGGATCTGGTTCTGCAGGAATTCTTTCCGTCGCACTCAAGATGAAAGACCTTCCGGTCGTGAATAAAGTCCGCTTCGGATGGTTTAGTGCAGAGGAGCTTGGGCTCATTGGTTCAACGAAATATGTGGCCGCCTTAACCCAAGCAGAAAAAGATAAAATCGCCCTTTTTATTAACGTCGACATGATTGGTTCACCCAACTATATGATCGGAGTTTACGACGGTGATGGGTCTCGCTTCGGTCAAAAAGGTCCGGAAGGATCGGCGGCGATTGAAAATCTCTTTCATTCTTTTTACGGAACTAAAAACGTAAGGAGTGTTGAGACCGAACTGAATGGTCGCTCTGACTACGCAGCGTTCTCTGCGGCAGGAATTGCAGTCGGGGGAATCTTCACCGGTGCCGAAGGAAAGAAAACCGAGGATGAAGCCGTTCTCTTCGGCGGGGCCAAAGATGAAGCTTACGATGCCTGCTACCACAAAGCTTGTGATGATCTTGCCAATATCAGTACGGAGGCGCTCGAACTCAATACCAACGCCATCGCTTACCTGGCACAAAGTTTTGCTAATTCGGCAGAGACTGTACGGGGATCTAACAAACTCAAAGGCCTTGCACGCTTAAAAAACAGAGTCGTATTCCCTAAGCACCTTCATTGTAACGGTGACGAGCACGCCGAATAATAGATTGCTTAATAGTGAGGGGGCTTATCATCCTGGAGAGTTCGGCGCGTATCAACGCCGATTTCAGTATTCAAGTCTCTCTTCAGATCAAGGATTGCCTTCTCGAGTCTTGCGATTCTTTCTTCTTGCTTTGTGACGACTTCATTTAACTGCGAAATGAAATCGTCCTGGTGAGAAAATCTGATCTCGAGATCAATCAAGCGCTTTTCCATTATTTTCTCGGAGCCTTCATGATGATGTCGTGAGCTTCTTTTACTCCATGAGAGAACGGCTCCCGCCAGACGACTTCAATTGATCCCTGCGAATCAGTGGCGTCTCCGTAACATTTTGTTTCAGGAGTTTTGTCTGGGTACATGGGTGATTTTGACATCACACAAGCATTATAATTTTTGCTCCATTCGTTTCTTTCTTTTTTGATGAGATCGCCAAATGTGAGCTCGCCCGAGAATGCTTCTGTGTCGGTAGAAGAAAGTTTCCAGATGCCGTCCATCTGAGGTCCAGCCTCTTCTAAGCGGTAATCGGTTCTGTTGTGCTCAATGTAGACTTCAACCAAACCACCGTTTCGAGAAATAATTTTGGCGCTAAAAACAGCTAAGCGCTGAGCGGCGGTTGGACGACAACCTTCGTGACGAACGTAGATGCGTGAGTTTTTGTAGATACAAACGTAGTTTCCGCCTGGACCAAGATCAGCGTTGGGATAATCACGGCCGACAAACGTCAGTGGCTCACTGGCCAGATCCTGAAACGCTTCTTGCACAGTGTAGATCTCAGCGAAAAGGGGCACGGAAGTCGCAAGTGAAATGAGAGTAAGAGCAACAGTTTTTTTGATGTTCATATTTCCTCTGTCGTGTTTGTGGGAGGATATCTGAAAACCGGAGGGTTAAGAAGGTGAGTGGGCATCCTTTTCACGGGGTGACCAAGGATTTTACAGTACTGACTTTAATGGATCGCCAGGCGATAGTTTCATCTCTCAAGCTGAGGGGAGAGATTCTTTACGGGATACTTTTTGGGGAAAGTATTCCGGATGACGGGTCAGTGTTTGTTGTCCAGCTCTCTGTTGTCTGATATCATTTCCCGATGATCACGCCGCTTTCGATAGATAAAGAAGAAATTAATCTTCTCCCCCCGATGGATTTTGAGGGAGAGATCGTTGAAATTGTAACCCCCGAAGGGGCAAGAAAAGCAGTCGAGGTTCTCCGCCAGGAGAAAGTCCTGGGTTTTGATACAGAAACTCGTCCCTCATTTACGAAAGGGGAGTTTTACACGCCCGCCATCCTCCAACTCGCTAACGATAAACAGGCCTTTATTTTCCGGCTAAAATTTTTTCCTTTTCCGCCAGAGCTCGCGAGTCTTCTTGAAGATCAGTCAGTTCTCAAAGTGGGAATCGGGATAAAAGATGATTTGATTGGGCTAGGAAAAGTCGTTGATTTTAAACCTGCAGGCTTTCTTGATCTGTCTGAGGAAGTAAAAAAATACGGGATGATGACGAGTGCGAGCCTGAAAAATCTCACGGCAATCTTTCTCGGAAAAAAGCTTTTTAAGAAGGCAAAGACCACGAATTGGGAAAGGCGAGACCTTACTCCTGCTCAGATAAAATACGCCGCGACAGACGCGGTTGTGGGGTATCTCATCCATGAAAAAATTCTCGAACTGGGAACTCGCTAGCTTAAGACAATAAAATCGGGTGAATATTATAAGTTATACTTTTTACCATTCGGTACATGGTTTAACAGAGGACCAAGAATTCGCGCCACTCACCGTTACCATCATTGCTTCACAAACGAAGATGTTAAACATCTCATGCGTGACTTTCTGACGTGTCTGCGTGCAAAATGAGAGAAGTGATAAATAACATTCTTAGATTCTTTCTCCAGTGCGTTTTTAAAGTGATGGCAAAGTTCATCTCCTGGGACAATCGTCTTCAGCGGGGATCTTTTCGCAAAAGGTATGCATTCTTCTACGGGAGAAACGCTATTTCTACTTTTAAGCCGACTGACTTTGAAGGACAAAAAGATCGCTTACAGCAAATATTTGAGAAGATGCCGGCGCCGAAGTATTTTGCACAGACTTCAGGAACGACGAATTCCCCCAAACTCATTCCATATGATTTAAAAAGGACGCGTTACCTTCAAAAGACGTTTCTTCGCTCCATGATCACTCTGACTTCAGATTTTGAAGGACCAAAAACCTTTTACGTCTTTGCTTCCCTGAAAAAAGAGAGCTCACTGACGTCCGGAATGATGGACGAGAAGAATCCCTCAACACTTGAACTCCTCCAGACTCCGTCTCGTTATCTTCAGACTAAAGAAGGTCAGGCATTAATTGAAAGAGTCGGCGAACTGAGTGCGAGGATCATGGTTCTCATTATTACTCAACCCCGGTTCCTGTATGCGACGAACCCGTCAACGCTGACTTTTTTTTTAAAAGAACTTGAAACGCGGTGGAAGGATGTTCGCATCCATTTGAAAAAAATCCCACCGGGTCTCATGCGACTGAGAGACATCGACGGCGAAAGACGAGTGATGAATTTTGTGATGAGAGAAAAAGCCCCACGGCTTCAGGAGCTTCTTCCCCATCTCACGGCGGTCATCACGTGGGACGGTGGGTACGTAAAACCCTTTTTGGACCAATTGAAGGGACTTCTGCCGGGAGTTTCGTTTGTTCCCATGTATTCGATGAGTACGGAAACGGTGGAGACTCTGCCTCATAAAATAAATCAGCAAATTCACTTTTTTCCTGTCTCTCGTGGAGTTTATCCGGAATTTCATGAGCCCGGAACGGAGAAGTACCTCACTCCTTTTGAATTAGAAGAAGGGAAGATTTACGAAATGATAATTAATGACGAATGGGGATTGAGGCGCTACTTCACTCGCGATCTATTCGAGGTCACCGCTATTTTACAAGGGCTTCCTGATCTCAGATTTATCAAGCGTAAAGGAATGACCTCTTCTCTCACAGGAGAAAAACTCACTGAAGAGCATGTGTACGAATTATCTATTGTGCTGAGAAAACGTTTCCCCGAGCTCGGTGATTCTGCCGTTTCGCTTTTCCCAGTTTCTCAAGAAGGTGTGTTCAGTTACGAGCTCGCGGTCGTCGGAAGATTATCACTACCAGAAAATCTAAGTGCAGTTGCCGACCAAGAGCTGGGTAAAATTAATCACGAGTACGCTTTCAAAATAAGCTCGGGCAGTCTGAAGCGTTTGAGTGCGAGACTCATTTCAGAGCAAGATCTCGCAACTCTCATGGGCAAAGAGTCTCATTGGGAATCGCAGTTTAAAGTTCTGCCGCTTTATGAAAAAGTTATTGCACGCTGATAAGGCCAAGAACATGTTTCTTTTCTTTGGCAAAAGTACTTAGAAGCTCGAATAAGGTACTTTCAGGTATGAAGTGTCTGGAATTTTGACGGCCATTTAAGATTTTACAGGGTACGACACTTAGGTCGTGGATCCTGGTTAGAATGGGCTTATCTAAATTTAAACCAAGGATAACTATGAAAGCATTTCTTCTTTCACTTCTCGTTTTAAGCTCTCTTTCTGCCTTTGCCAAAGACTGCCAAGATGAAATGTCGACCTATGATATTTATTCGTGTGAAGCGGCCAAGCTCAAAGTTGAAGATACTCGCCTA
>CANETG010000047.1 GCA_947440875.1 Bacteriovoracaceae bacterium | reverse complement strand
TGCCATCAAAGCGGGTGACCTTCGTCCGGTCAAACTCCCGTATGAATCTGACGACACCACTCACTTTACTATCGCTGACCGGGAAGGAAACATGGTCGCCAGTACTCAGACGATCAACGGTTGGTTTGGCTCTGGAGTCATGGCCCAGGGAACGGGAATTATTCTCAATAACGAGATGGATGATTTCGCCCAGAAAGTGGGTGCCCAAAATCTTTTCGGTGCTGTCGGCGGGAAATATAATTTAGTGGAACCCAAAAAGCGCCCCCTTTCGAGCATGTCTCCGACCATCATCACAAAAAACGGTGCACCTCTCATGGCGCTCGGTTCCCCCTCGGGAACAAGAATCATTTCGTGTGTGGCACAGACCATTCTCAATGCCGTGGAGTTTGAGATGCCCCTCTACGAAGCGGTATCGGCGACGAGAATTCATCAGCAGTGGCAACCGGATGTTTTAAAAGTAGAGGCCCCTTTTTTAAACTCCGATGTGGAAAAAGAACTTGAGAAGAAAGGCCACAAAATTAGCCACGAGAGTTTGGGGTGCTCGATTCAAGCCATCAAACGCGAAGGAAAAACTTGGATCGGAGTTTCTGATCCAAGGGGTGAGGGACTCGCTCAGGGAATTTAATTTTTTTTCTTTCCGTACATCGGATCATTGGCCTGTTCCCAGAAAGTACCCAGGGGAGCAGGGAGTCTCGAGAAATCAAACTCAATGCCAGCGATGCCTTTTGTTCCGTCGGAGAGCCTCTTGGGCTGTTTTTTAGTCGCAATCTGCTGATCGATCCAATCCGCGATAAGTTTGGGGTCCCAGAAGTGGAGGATGAAGGAATCCTCTGAATTTTTTCCCCAGCTCCCGTTCCGAAGCTCAAAAATTGAAACGTATTTATCCGTGAGTGGTTCTCCCGATAAATGTTTGGATAGATAGATGAGTCTGTTCCATTTTTCTTTCTGCTCAGGACTAAGAATGCCCGCCACGTCGAGAGTGCTGACAATCAGAGAAGTGTCCGTTGCCCCCTCACCCATCAGTGGCCGATGGGGGAGTCCAAAGTTTTTTCCGATGCTGTGAGTTTTGAATTCTTCCCAGTATTTTTGAATCCTCACGCACTGATCAGAGTTGAGCATGAAAGTCATGAAGCGAGCATGGGGAGTGCGAATCACTTCCCCGTTCTTTTTGACGGCGTCCCCGTCCGAGAGAACTCTTCCTGGGTGAGTAGAATAAAGATGCCCGAGCCCATTTCCTTGGAAGACAACTGGTCCCCACACAGAAAAACTTTCGGCCTCTAAGGACAGGGAGCGAACAATCTTGTCACACTCAAGATCTGCACCCGCTGCTCCGAAGGGACGTTTGGTCGCCCAAAGTCTACTGAGGAGAACAGACCCATAGAGTGCGCCGGGTGAGGACCAATCAAGAGTCCTCTCCGGAGGAGCGACGTAAATATTCAAGAGATTGGTATTGGCCTGGGTACTGATCGAGATGAGAGCAGATAAAACAATCACATTAGTCTTCATGCTTTTATTTTCCTCCGACTTTGGAAATAATGGAAGGGTGAGGTTGAAATGACTGTTGAACTCTTTGGAATCATGGCCTACGTCCTTTTAATGCTGTTGGTGGGCTTCTGGGTCGCCAGATCCATCAAAACAAATGACGATTATTTTCTGGCGGGACGCTCGCTGGGTCCCATGCTCGCGACGTTTTCTATCTTTGCCACTTGGTTCGGAGCAGAAACTTGTATTGGCACCGCTGGCGCCGTTTATCAGTACGGAATTTCTGGTCTCCACGCCGATCCACTCGGGTACTCACTGTGTATTTTTATTATGGGTTTTGTTTTTTCGAAAGTTCTCTGGAACCGAAAAATAACGACGATTCCGGATCTCTTTGGCAAACGCTTTTCACCGAACGTCGAAAAAGTGGCAGCTCTCATCATGATTCCGTCGAGTATCATCTGGGCCGGTGCTCAAGTGAGGGCCTTCGGTCAAATCATCAGCTCCACTTCTGAGATCACTTTCTTTTACGGAGTGACGGCGGCCGCCCTCGTCGTTTTAGTTTACACCGTCTGCGGAGGTCTCCTGGCCGATGCGTACAATGATCTCATCCAAGGCTTGGCGGTCATCATCGGCCTGTGCATTTTACTCTTCGTCATTGTGAACGGTTTGGGAGGAATCGGCCCAGCTCTAGAGACGATTCATCCAGAACGATTAAAATTAGGCACTCCCGAGGGACACACCAGATCCTTTCTGGGAAATCTCGAATTCTGGCTCGTTCCCATCATGGGATCAGTCATGGCCCAGGAATTAGTGGGAAGAGTCGTCGCCAGTCGCTCGTCCAAAGTTGCGTTCAATTCTTGTTTCCGAGCGGGAGTCATTTATTTCATTGTGGGGATGATCCCGGTTTTCATCGGACTCTTTGGGGTCGCGTTTCTTCCTGATTTGAAAGAGCCTGAAATGATCATGCCCTTACTCGCCAAGACTCATCTCTCCTCTGTTGGGTATGTGATATTTGTGGGGGCCTTAGTTTCTGCGATTCTTTCGACGGTCGATTCCACTCTGCTTTCAGTCTCCGCTCTGGTTTCCCAGAATTTAATTCTTCCGTCGTTCGGGAACCTGTCCGAAACAAAAAAAGTGTTCCTCGCTCGCGGAGGTGTTTTGATCGCTGGGATTATCGCTTATGGAATCGCTTTCACGTCGGACTCGATCGTCGGGCTCGTTGAACTGGCCTCAAGTCTCGGTGGTCCTTCTATCCTCGTGATGACGTCCATCGCCCTTTTCGTCAAAAAAGGAAACGAGACGAATGCGATGATCGCTTTTGTCTTAAGTATTGCGACTTGGGCCACTTGCCATTTTATTTTTAAGATTGAATTTCCGGTGATGATGACAGTCGTGATGTGTGCGGCTGGATATTTTCTTTCCCTGCCATTCACCAAGGGTGGGGCAGGGAAAGAAATGAAAGATTAAGATTAAACGGTGAGTGTGGTCGGGGCTGTGAAGTCACGGTCCATGACCGTCTTTCTTTTGTCGGCTTTGGCGTTTTCAATTGCCTTGAGGCAAACCGTTTGAACGCGGACAGTGAGCTGGTCAATGGCCTGAGCAGAAGTCGACAGAGCGGCTTCCTCTTTAATAAGTTTTTTCACTTTCGAAGCGACGACGAGTGCTTCTTCAATGCCTGAATTTTCAACGTAGAGGTTGAAATCCTTACCCATGACTGTCTTTCGGCCCAATTTTTGAGCGTGATTCATAGCGTCGCGGCACGCTTTGATGATATCCTGATTAAGGGGATCAAAAAAACCGGACGATGTGTTCATGTCGGCTTTTTCTTTGATGAATTTCTTGACCTTAGAGATAACAACTAAGCTTTCCATAGGGGAGGCTCCTTCTAATTCTTAAGAGAGTGGGTAGTTAACTATCCTCGAAGACTTCCCGCTGGGCAAGTTCAAATCGGCCAGACAACCTTAATTGTTAGCTATACAAAAAGTTGTCATTGCGCTAGATTTTTCCCTTCTGAAAACTGTATTTATGTTAGGAATTTCCCATGGATGACTCGCGACGCATAGTAATTACCGGCATCGGATTAACAGCACCGAACGGAAACAGTCTTGCCGAGTTTCGGAATGCACTTCTGGAAAAGAAGTCTGGCATCAAACATCACGAGATTCGTTACATGGGCAAACAAGCTGCCGGAATGTGCGACTTTGATGAATCTAAATATCACTCAAAAAAACTTCGTCGTCGGGGAACTCGTGCCGGATCCATTTCCATTTACTGCGCCAACGAAGCCATCCGTGATGCTGGCCTTGATTGGGAATCTGTCGATAAAAAAATGGTCGGGGTGTTCTTAGGAATTACTGAACATGGAAATGTTGAGACCGAAGAAGAAATCTATCAGATGCACCAAAATAATCTCGACTGGAAACTCTGGTCTCCCCACCACAATCCGAGAACTGTTTCCAATAATGCTGCCGGGGAAGTGACGGTCAATCTTGGAATTACGGGCCCGCATTACACGCTCGGTTCTGCGTGCGCTGGTGGAAACGTGGGAATCATTCAAGGTGTGCAGCAGCTCCTCTTAGGAGAAGTTGACATGGCCCTCACAGGGGGAATTTCGGAGTCAGCCCAGACGTTCGGGATCTTCGCTGCTTTTGCCGCTCAGGGAGCTCTGGCCCATCACGAAGACGCCACTCAAGCCTCAAGACCGATGGATAAAAATAGAAACGGAATCGTCATCTCCGAAGGGGGAGCGATCTACGTCCTCGAGCGTCTCTCGGACGCGAAAAAAAGAAACGCAAAAATTTACGCCGAGATCGCGGGCTACGCGATAAATTCGGACGCTTCCGATTACGTCAATCCCAACAGTGAAAGGCAAGTTGAGTGCATGCATAAGGCGATCAAACGTGCGGGGATTACTCCCCGGGATATCGATATCGTGAACATGCACGCCACGGGAACTGGTGCGGGTGACATCTCCGAAAGTAGAGCGGTTCGCGACGCTTTCGTGACCTCCGATCGGACTTACGTCAACTTTTCCAAAGGGCACATCGGTCATTGCATGGGGGCGGCCGGGGCACTTGAGCTCGCCGGAAATATTCCCTCACTCGTTGACGGAGTCGTTCACCCCGGGATGAACGTGACTGAGCTTGATCCTGATTGTGTGATCCCAAATCTCGTCACCGAGTCCGGCGTAAAACTTCCGAGAGTTGAATATATCCTCAACAACTCGTTTGGAATGCTGGGAATTAACTCTGCGGTTATTGTAAAAAGATATTTGTAAAGATTCGAAGGAGATGAATATGACTGCCTCTGAAGTCCGCCAGGTTGTGATCGACATTATCGCTGACATTGCTCCTGATGAAGACGTCACAGTGATCGAAGACAGTAAGTCTCTGCGGGAGCAACTTGATCTCGATTCGATGGACTTTCTTGACATCGTCATGGAACTTAGAAAGCGCCATAAGGTCGAAGTGCCGCAAGAAGATTATCCCAAGCTCGCCACTCTCGAGTCTTGTGTTTCTTATTTGTCTCCGAAAATGGCCTAAATGAACTACGACTGCATTGTTATCGGCGCGGGGATGTCAGGGCTCGCCGCTGGCATCCGGCTTGCCATGTTTGACAAAAAAGTCGTGATCCTCGAGAAGCATTCAATTCCCGGAGGACTCAATTCTTATTACCAAAGAAAAAACTTGGATGTCGGTGGAGTTAGGCACTTTGATGTCGGCCTTCACGCCCTAACGAATTTCATGAAAAAAGGGGAGAAGGGGAAACCATTCTCGAAGCTCTTAAAACAGCTGCGCCTTTCTTACGACGACTTTCGCCTTCACCCGCAGACCTATTCTAAAATTCAATTCCCGGATGTCTCTTTAAAATTCTCCAATGACTTTGCTCTCTTGGAGAGTGAAGTGAACTCACACTTTCCCAAAGAGATGGATAACTTTCTTCGGCTCGTAGAAACGGTAAGAGATTTCAACGAACTCGATCTGACTCTCGGGTATCGGTCGTCTCGAGAAACGCTCAAACAAATCATCCGGGATGATCTCCTGACGGAGATGATTCTCTGCCCACTTCTGATCTATGGATCGGCGTGGGAGGACGACATGGACTTCGCGCAGTTCGTGATCATGTTTAAGTCTCTTTACTTCGAAGGCTTCGGTCGTCCCGAGGGGGGAGTCAGAACGATCATTTCTCTTCTCATGAAAAAATTCGAAGAGGCGGGAGGAAGTATCCGTTTCCGAACGGCCGTGAGTGAGATCAAAACCAATGCCAAGGGTGAGGCGATTGGTGTTGTCGCCAGTGGTGAAGACCTGATGGCGCCGATCATCCTCTCAAGCATTGGTTACCCAGAGACGGTAAAACTCACCCAGAAATTTCCGTCGCAGAAAGTTCCGCGCACTGGGGCGATGACGTTTCTTGAGAGTATTTTTGTGTACGACCAAAAAATTCCCCTCGCCGTGAATGATTCCACCATTGT
Source organism: Bacteriovoracaceae bacterium (assembly GCA_947440875.1). Classification (GTDB taxonomy): domain Bacteria; phylum Bdellovibrionota; class Bacteriovoracia; order Bacteriovoracales; family Bacteriovoracaceae; genus Peredibacter. Next base: position 7,519 of record CANETG010000047.1, on the reverse strand, counting down.
TTTTTATAATAATTCTAGGCACTACTCATACCGCCCGGCGGCCAATTTCTTTGACTCTGCTTCGGCGGTGATCTGCTTCCCCGACAATTACGAAACGCAAAAAAGAATCGGCGAAGGGACTGTTCGGGTGACCTACATGGCCAATTACGAGCAGTGGAAAAATCTTTCGCGCCAAGACTATGAACTGAAAAAAGAAGTCGTCGGAGATTCCGCGTTTGAGCTCGTGAAAAAACTCGCTCCGGATTTTCAAGGCAAGCTTGTGTTTAAAGATATTTTCTCCCCCCTCACCATAGAAAAATATACCTGGCACATGAACGGAACTGTCTACGGCTCGGTCGATAAAACCAGAGACGGCACAACGCCGGTGCCGAATCTTTTTATCATCGGTACTGACCAAGGATTCCTGGGTATCGTGGGATCGATTCTCTCTGGGATTTCGATGGCCAATCTTCATGGTCTTATGACCGGGAGTGAGGCATGAAATTTCAGCACGTGAGACTTCATTCCACTGGTTTTGTTGAACCGCCGCTGTACCTCACAAGTACGGAGATCGAAACGCAGCTAGCTGCCTTGTATGCAAGAGCTAAACTTCCGGAGGGGCGTCTTGAGCTTCAAACGGGGATTCGTCGCCGGGGACTTTGGCCCAGGGGAACCAGACCCAGCACGATAGCTTCAGAGGCCGCTGAAAAAATTCTCCAAAACTTTCCTCGGGAAAAAATAGACATTCTTATTCACGCCTCTGTTTGTCGGGACTTCTTAGAGCCCGCAACAGCGGCGCAGGTTCATCGAAACCTTAGGCTCTCACCGGAAACGATGATCTCGGATCTCTCCAATGCATGCCTGGGGGTTCTCTCGGCGATTCTCATGACGGGCCAGATGATTGAATCGGGGGCGATTCAAACTGCCCTCATCGTCTCAGGCGAAAACGGCGGTCCACTCCTCGAAGAAACGATCAAGCATCTCTTGAATGACCCGCTCATGGACAGAAAACGGATCAAGCCCTTTATGGCCTCGCTTACGATCGGCTCTGCGGGTGTGGCCGTTCTCTTGACCCACGAAAGCCTCGCTCCTCATTCACCAAAAATTATCGGCGGAACAACTCTCACTGATTCGGAGAGCGTTGATTTGTGTCAGGGTGATGGATCGTCCCAGAGTCTCATGATGGAAACCGATTCCGAGGCACTCTTAAAGGCGGGAGTAAAACTCTCGCGCCAGAACTGGGAAAAAACAAAATCTCTTCTTGGTTGGACCATGCCCGATAAAATTATTCCGCATCAGGTGGGGACTGCTCACCGGTTAGCATTTCTTGAAACCTTGGGTCTTCCGCTTGACCGCGACTTTGAAACGTTTAAGGAATTCGGGAACACGGGTTCGGCGGCCCTCCCGCTCACTCTCATGAAGGCCGAAGTGGCCGGCTTTTTTAAGAAGGGTGACAAGGTCGCGCTCTTAGGAATCGGCTCTGGACTCACTTCCACAATGCTAGGTATGGAATGGTAAAAAATAGGATCGCCGAGAAGGGTCTCTCGAAGCTCTATCCCTTTAACTCTCACTTCCTTCAACTGAATGGTCATAACCTTCATTTCGTCGACGAAGGCCACGGACAGCCGATCCTCATGCTTCACGGAAATCCGACCTGGTCATTTTATTACCGCAATCTCATTCAAACCTTCTCTCCCAAACTTCGCTGTGTGGTTCCCGATCACATGGGCTGTGGTCTTTCAGATAAGCCTCAGGACTACGGATACAATCTGGAGGCCCACATCCAGAACACCTACAAACTCATTTGCTTTTTGGATCTTCAGAAAATTATTCTCATCGTTCATGATTGGGGTGGGGCGATTGGTTTTGGTCTTGTCACACGGTATCCTGAACTTTTTGACCGGATCGTGATTCTCAATACGGGGGCGTTCCCGTCTCAAGAAATCCCCAAGCGGATTGATTTCTTAAAGGGCCCATTCGGCGAATGGTTAACCAGAAAGTGGAATCTCTTTGCGTGGCCGGCGACGTTTATGACGACGACCAAACCTCTGCCGAAAAAAGTAAAAGAAGGATATCTCCTTCCTTATAATAGCTACGAGAACCGAATCGCCGTCGCGAAGTTCGTCCAAGACATTCCGATGGATGAGTCTCATCCTTCGTGGCACACGTTAAAAGAAATCGAGGAGAAACTCCCGGCACTCAAGCATCCGAAGCTCATCCTCTGGGGTGGAAAAGATTTTTGTTTTAATCAGCATTTTTTTGAAAGATGGGTCGCTCTTTACCCAGAGGCCAGTGCTCGTTGGTACGCGCAGGCCGGCCATTACGTTTTAGAAGACGCTCTGGAAGAAACTTCCGAAGAAATCTGGAACTTCATCAAGTGAACATAGCTCTGAGAATTAAAGAACAGGCCAAGATCCGTCCCGACAAACGCGCCGTCGTTCAGGGAAATACGTCGTATACTTTCCAAGAGTTTGAAGAGCGCTCGAATCAAATGGCGCATTACTTCGAATCCATCGGTATTAACCGCGGAAAACGCACTCTTCTTTTCGTGAAGCCTTGCCTTGATTTTTCGGTCATTACGTTTGCTCTTTTTAAAGTGGGTGCCATTCCCGTTCTGATTGATCCAGGGATGGGGATGAAAAATCTTTTGAATTCCATCAGACAGGTTAGACCCCATGGGATGATTTCGATGAACGTCGTCCATTGGGTCAGACGGGTGAGAAGAAAAACTTTTTCTTCCGTCAAAGTCAGCGTTTTCCTAGATGATTTATTTTCGAACCTCACGAAATTTCCTAAGCAGTATCATCCGGTGCAAGTCACTTCGGATGACCCTGCTGCGATTCTTTTTACCAGCGGAGGAACGGGAATTCCTAAGGGAGTGGAGTACACGCACGGGATTTTGAACGCGCAGACAGAGATTCTTCAAAAGGTTTTCCAGCTCACTGAGAGGGACATCGATCTACCGGGATTTCCCTTGTTTAGTCTCTTCACTTTAGCGATGGGAATGACTTCCGTTATTCCGGACATGGACCCCACCAAACCGGCCGAGTGTGATCCGAAAAAACTTGTCCAAAATATTCTCACTCACCAGATCACTTTCTGCGCTGGATCTCCTGCGATCTGGGAAAGAGTCGGACGATACTGTGAGAAGCATAATATCCAGCTTGGTTCAGTGAAGTACGTGGTGATGTTTGGCGCTCCCGTGAGAGCGGAGATTCACCAACTCTTTCGGAAAATTTTAACCACTGGTCAGACGTATACTCCTTACGGGGCCACTGAGGCGCTACCATTGACTCTCATCAGTGGTAAAGAAGTGCTCAAAGAGACTGCCGCACTCACGGATGCTGGACATGGGGTGTGCATCGGAGACGCGATTCCTGGAATAGAAATAAAAATCATCGCAGTTTCGGATATTCCCGAGACCACTCTTTCCGAAGTTCCCCGGGGAACTTCTGGCGAAATTGTTGTCAGCGGATCAGTCATCACCCCTTCGTATTTTGACATGGGTGAGGAGACTCAAAAAAGTAAAATCAAATCCATGGGCAAGCTCTGGCACCGCATGGGCGATATGGGTTATCTTGATTCGAAAAATCGTCTCTGGTTTTTAGGACGGAAAACTCACCTCGTTCCTTTCCAGAATGATCTTCTGTGTCCCATCGCGATTGAAGGTATTTTTAATGTTCATCCGGCGGTGAAAAGATCTGCGTTAGTGCGTTATCACGAAGCCCCTGGTCTTGTTATTCAAAGGCATGATGGCAGTATGAAGATGCCCCCGGAATTCTTAAAAGAATTGACCGAGCTTGGGAAAAAAAATGACAAGACTCGGTTGATTGGGGATTTTTGGCTCGCGAAAACTTTTCCCGTCGATATTAGGCACAACATCAAAATCGACAGGCAGAAACTCTCTGCCTGGGTCACGAAGGATTCCTTATTATGGCGAAAAAATCTGAGCAGAAGGTCGCACGTGTCCTTTATTTGATCGTGCTCGCGTTTTCGTTCCTGGTCTTGATTTCTCCGTTCTCTATTCCCCTCATCTTCGCCGGATCAGTTTCCTTAACCCTTTTTCCCCTCGTTTTGAAGTTGGAAGGGATGGGACTGTCACGAAAAAAGTCGGCCGCGGTTCTGACGATTCTTTTTACGATTCTTATTTCTATTCCGATTTCTTTTTTCCTCGCCAAAGGGACCATCACGGTGATTGCCCAGCTCGAGAAAGTCAATTTCAATGAGGCCCTCCGTGATCAAGGGATGAAAGGGTTCGTATCAGATGCGCGCCACGATCTGGTTCTTTTCGTGCATAAGAATGCGGAGAAGTTTAATCTCGAAGACTTTCTTACCCCGAAGAAAGTCGATAGTTACTTTAATATGGTGACGACTTTTCTTTTAAAATTTTTTCAGAGTTTTGTGGCAAGCCTTCCGGTGGTATTCCTTTTTCTTTTGGTGATGGTTCTTTGCACTTACTCGCTCCTTAAAAGCGCTCATAGCGTGAGACTTTTTTTCCAAAAGATTTTCGGATTTTCTGACGAAGTCATGAATGAACTTGTGAATATCACGATTCGAGATGCCAGGGCCGTTTACGTCTCGAACATCGCCACCGGTGGGATCCAGTCTTTAATCGTTGCGGTTGCGGCAGCGGTTCTGAACATCGGAAGTTTCTTTCTTATATTCTTTGTGACATTGATTCTTTCATTCATTCCGGTGGTGGGTGCCGCTCCCGTGGCCTTCGTTATGGCGGGACTTTCCTATTTCAAAGGTCAAACTTCTTCGGCCATTGTCCTTGTCGTGGTCGGAGTCTTCACGGGGCTCGTGGATAACGTTCTTCGCCCGTGGCTGGCGAGCATCGGGGAAAGTAAGATCCCTCCGATGTCGGCGTTTATCTGCGTTCTTGGCGGAGCTCTTTGGCTAGGGTTCCCCGGACTTTTCATCGGTCTTCTGATTGGAACGTTTGCCTACGATACTCTGCCAGTATTTTGGCGTGAAATCGGTCGGAGCGATCAATCTTATGTGGAAGAAATCTCTCGCGAGACTTAAGCTACTCCTATGCGCATTCTTGTCACTGGCGGCGGTGGGTTTCTCGGGACTCACCTCATTAAAGAACTTCTCAAAAATTCTCGTTACAGGGTGACGAATTTTTCTCGCCACTCTTATCTTCATCTCGAAGACATGGGAGTGCCCACGATCAAAGGGGATCTCCGAAACAAGGACGACGTCGACCGAGCTGTGGCCCAAGGTTTTGATACGATTTTCCACGTGGCCGCCCTCGCAGGTGTCTGGGGCGATTACGATGAGTATTTTTCTATCAACGTGACGGGAACAAAAAATTGCATTGAAGCGGCGTTAAAAAACGGTGTGACTCGTTTTGTGTACACGTCCTCTCCGAGTGCCGTTCTGGGTCTCGGCGGACACATGGGTGTCGGGGAAGAAATCCCTTATCCATCGGTGCATCTCAATGACTACGGGCAAACAAAGCAGATCGCCGAAGAGATGGTTTTGTCTCTCAATAATAGTCAAACATTTCTGACCTGCGCGCTGCGACCCCACCTCATCTGGGGCCCGGGAGATCCGCATATCTTTCCGAGAATTATTCACAAGGCCAGAGAGGGGAAACTCAAGATCGTTGGTGACGGTGAAAATCTCGTTGATATTATTTATGTCGAGAACGCGGCGATCGCTCACGTGCAGGCGATGGAAAAGCTCACTCCCGGATCGAAACTCTGCGGACAGGCCTATTTTCTGGGTCAAGAGAGACCTGTAAAAATTTGGGATTTCGTGAACATCATTCTGGGTCAGATGCAGATTGATCCCCCCACCAAGAATGTGGATTATCAGACCGCCTTTCGGGCAGGAAAATTTTTTGAGTTCCTCTGGAAAATTCTCGGGATAAAAAAACCTGATCCTCCCATGACGAGATTTGTGGCCATGAACCTTGGGACTCACCACTATTTCTCTCACGAGAAGGCCAAGCGCGATTTTGGTTTTCATCCGGAAATTACAATCGAAGAAGGGCTCCGTCGAACTTTTGCTCACAAAGCACGTTAACTCCCGAAAGTGCCCTGTAAAGCTGGGAAGTTGTTTCGTTTTTTTATGCCGGCGGGCGAGCATCCTGCTCTTAAAAGCTCATGGCCTTGGTAACCAAGATCATGATCCGTGATAGCTTTTGGCCGTGACAAACATTCCTGCCGGAAGAATCCGAGAATCGTTTTGATGTTTCACTCCCAACTCCCCGGGCGCAATTGACTTCCAACGCTTATCCATGACGAGATTTCTTAAAGCCTCGGGCTGCACGCCATGAGTATGTGAGGAGAGAAACAAGAACGAATTTTCGCGGTTTAAAACCGAATGCAGAAGCTCCACGAGTTGATGGATCTGTTTTTCAAATTCCCAGACTTCTTTTTTCACTCCATGGCCCCAGCTGGGAGGATCGGCGAGGATTCCATCGTAGGTAAATTTCTTTTTAAACGAGTGTCGCATGAATTCCAGGGCATCTTCTTGGATCCAGCGGACCTGGTCTTTAGCAATCTTGGAAGCAAGCTGGTTCTCTGCTCCCCACTGGAGAACTCCTTTGGAGGAGTCGATGTGAAAAACTTCTGCCCCTGCAGCCGCCATGACAAGAGAGGCGCAGCCTGTGTAGCCAAAAAGGTTGACGACCTTAGGAGCTCGCCCCAACTTTTCTTTCAGGTATTTTGTCTCGTGATAGAGCCATTCCCAAACCGGAATTTGCTCAAAAAAAACTCCGCAGTGCCCGAATGAGGTAAACTTCAGCCGAAACTGAAGCTTTTTCCCCTCAATTTCCCAAGGGAGAGTGAGATTAGGATTTGGTTCTTTTTTATGTTCCCACTTTCCGCCGCCGTCTTTGGTGCGTAGGCAGTTGGAGGTCGCCGAATTCCAATCAGAATCCTTGAGCGCTGGCCGCCAGATCGCCTGTGGGCTGGGACGAATGACTTTCACTCCAGAGATAATCTCGAGCTTTCTGCCAAGACCGGAATCAAGAAGTTCGTAGTGGGGAAGATTTTGAGTGAGCAATTTTTATTCGATTCCAAAAGACCGGAGATCGTCTTCAGTGACAGCGTCATCTTTATCATCTATTTCGACGAGGTAAAGGATGCCTTTTACTTTTGGTTCGTTGGCGTAATTTGGCTCAAGATCAAGAGCCGTCATGATTGTGTCTAAGAGAATTCTTTGGTCGCTGTATTCTTCCCCATCGTAAGTGTTTTCACGTTGAGCGATGCACCCAGAAGTTCTCATAAACGGATAGTAAGGAACTGAAGAGTCGGTATTCATTTTAAGTGTCCCGTGAATGCGGAACAGATTTCTTCCAACGTCGCGAGCAGTGACGGTCGCCCTCCACCAGTCTGATTCTTGGCTAGACTTGGGCAGAAGAGAACGAAGAAGTATTTCGTTTCTAGATTTCGGGACGAAGTTAAGAATCATGCGGCGGAATTTACCAAATGACATTTGCTGGTCAGCTGATGGCATGACGGAATCGATCGTGAAGATGCCGGCAGGAGTGTTTCCGTTTCTTGTGTAGCTAGGGAGTCCTTGT
>CANETG010000046.1 GCA_947440875.1 Bacteriovoracaceae bacterium | reverse complement strand
GAAAGCTGGCTACGAAGCCGTGAAAATTCGTCGCAACTAATGCTCACGATTCTCTGGGGCTCACAAACCGGAAACGCAAGTAACCTTGCTCATGTCATTGCCGATGAACTTTTTGCCGAGGGCATTGAGAATCAAGTGCGGGACATGGGCGAAGTAGATCCCACTGAAATTTTTTCCATGAAAAACATTCTCATCGTCACCAGTACCTACGGTGACGGGGAAGCACCCGACAACGCGTCTGATTGGTACTCCTATATTAAGTTCGAAGAAGGTCTTAATCTTTCTCATCTCCGGTACTCGATTCTCGGTTTGGGGGATACGTACTATCCGCATTTCTGCCAGTGCGGAAAAGAGTTCGACGAGTACCTGTCAAATCGAGGTGCCCTTGCTCTGCTTCCAAGGCTCGATTGCGATCTTTACTTTGAAGAGCAATATGGAGATTGGTTGAAGAATCTTATCTCAGTACTAAAAAACTCTGAGGCAGAGTAATATGGATGCATGAAGATTTGCATCCTTTCTCGGAACCCAAAAATCTATTCCACTCATCGGTTGGTGAAAGCGGCGATCACTCGCGGTCATAAAGTGCGCGTGATTAATCCTCTTCGGTGTTACATGAACATTACTTCGGCCAAGCCGATGGTTCATTATCGTGATGAGAGTCTCGACGACTTCAATGTGGTCATCCCTCGGATTGGGGCCTCAATTACCTACTATGGTTCCGCTATCTTGAGACAATTTGAGATGATGGGTGTGTACTCGATGAACGAATCGACGTCGATTACTCGCTCGAGAGATAAACTCCGCTGCCTGCAAATTCTTTCGCGCTCTGGGATCGGTCTTCCGACGACGAGCTATGCTCACTCAACCAAAATGACGGGAAAAATTATTCAGATGGTGGGAGACGCTCCGTGCGTGATTAAGCTCATCGAGGGAACTCAAGGCAAAGGTGTCATTCTCGCTGACACGCATAAAGCGGCCGAAAGTGTGATCGATGGATTTAGACAAATGAAGGCCCACTTTCTGGTTCAAGAGTTCATCAAAGAAAGTAATGGCCAGGATATTCGTGCGTTCGTCATAGGTGACAAAGTTGTGGCGAGCATGATGAGAACCGCTAAGGCCGGAGAGTTTAGATCGAATCTTCACCGCGGCGGAACGGCAAAACCAATTGATATCTCAGACGAAGAATCGGCGATGGCGGTGAAAGCAGCAAAATCTTTGGGCCTCAATGTAGCGGGGGTTGATCTCTTGCGCTCGAGCCGTGGTCCGCTCGTTCTTGAAGTGAATTCCTCCCCAGGGCTTCAAGGAATAGAAACATCCACCGGTCTTGATATCGCTTCAATGATCATCGAATATATAGAAAAAAATATCACGCGGACCGATTACGCTGGATAAACTTTTCTAAAATCGCGAATTCTTATTTGTCTGTCCTCCAGTGGGAGTGACATAAAATCTTGCAAAGTTTTTTCTGGAATAAAAGTTAAGAATCTTTCGATCCCTTTTTTCAGCTGATGAAGAATGCCTGGCCCTTGGTAAACGTAAGAAGTGTAAACCTGCATGACTTTCCCTCCTTCGTCCCAGAAGGAAAGTAGATCAGAGAATGTGCTTACGCCGCCCACACCGATGAGTTCGAGAGTCGTTCGGTAATTGAGAATCGTTGAGCGAACTTTTTTTGATCGTTCTTTTAATAGCTCGCCTGAAATTCCACCCGGTCCACGCTCCGGCATAATGGTCGTGTTGGTTGCGATGATTCCCGTTAACTGACATTCGTAGGCGGTTTCACAGAGTTCTCGAATTTTTTCTTCCTCGAGATCGGGCGCAATTTTGAGATATAAATCTTTGCCGTTTCTCACGAGATTGAGTTCCCGAAAAAGCTCCCGAAGATAAGAGCGCTCCTGAAAGGCGCGAAGCCCAGGAGTGTTGGGTGAAGAAACATTGATGACAAAATAATCGACCATTTCTTCCAAAGAAGCGGTCACGAGTGCGAGCTCGTCGATGCTTTGTTCGCGGTCGGAATCTTTATTTTTTCCGATGTTGGCGCCGAGAGGAGATCTCCTCTCAAAGGCATGGAGCCGATGCCAAATTTCGGCGAGACCATGGTTCGGAAAGCCCAATGCGTTCCTTAAACTCTGGTCGTCTGGATAGCGCCACATGCGTGGTCTGTCATTTCCCGCCTGTGGTTTCATCGTGATCGTTCCGCACTCTACTGCGCCGAAGCCCTGGTTCTCAAAAAAGGCGAGTGCTTCAGCATTTTTATCTAGACCCGCAGCAAGTCCGACGGGAAAAGGCCATTCAAGATTTCCCACTTTCAAGGCGAGTTTTGGATTGTGCTCAATACCGAGGAGAGAACCCAGTGCGGGAGAAAGAGAGGCAACCCGTAAGGTAATGTCATGCGCCTTTTCAGGGGGGAGTCTGAACAGAAGTTCTTTCAGAATGGGGTAAAACATAAAAGAAGTGTATGAAGCTTTTCTTTGAAAGTCATCCAACCCTATGAGATAATGCTCCTATGAAAATTATTGTCTTTTTCTTTTTGATGACGAGTGCGATTGCTCAACACTCCGAGCAGCCTGTGAAAGAGGATTCCACAGATCTTCGAGAGGAAATTGTTATTTTTAGTATCGAAGAAGTGGGGAAGAATAAAACCTGGTTTCTTGAAAGAAGTGTCTCGGAGACCAATGTCATTCGTAAAAAAGAGAAAGACGACGAAGTGGTCAAGAAGATCGACGGGCGGGTGGCGCAAAAGCTAGATCGTGAATTTGCGACTCGCTTCCTCAAGTGCCAATACGAGATTTCTGCGGTTGAAGGCGAATGCAAAGTAACGCTTCGTTTAACAATGAAGGGAGAGACTCAGGAGATCTGCGAAAAAGACGAGCAAAAGAGTCAGGAGATAGCCAGTTTCGTCGAAGACTTAAGTAAACGTTTCTAAGTGAAATGTATTGCAGTGGTCTTCTCTCCTTGAGAAAATAACCCCATTCAAAGTTTCTGAAAAATCGGAGTTCCATGAAATCCCATGTTCTATTTTTAGGTCTTACTCTCGTTATTCCCGCGGCAGTGGCGCAGCCCCAGTCGCGCAGTGAAGATTCTGGGATCGGTTCCCTCATCAGTTCGAAGCCACGCTACAAGCGTGAACAGATCATCGGAAATATTCTCGGGGGCGCGCTGACTCAGATGCATCTCTCAGAAAAAAAAATCGAAAACAATGATCAACTCTCTGCGGATGCTTTCAAGGCGTACCTTGAGCGAGTGGATTACGGGAAACAGTTTCTTACCGTGGGAGACGTCAAAGCTCTCGAAAAATTTAAAACGAAGATGGACGACATGTTCCTCGACGGGAATCTCGACATCCTTGACGTGACTTCTCAGCTGATGAATAAACGGATCGGTCAAATCGAGAAGCACGTTGAAAAGCTCCTCGAGAAGCCCCTCGATTATAAGAAAAAAGACGCGATCGAAACGGATCCCAAGAAAAGAAAGTTTTCTCTCTCTGAGAAAGAACTCTTCGCTCACTGGGAACGCCTCATGAAGTTTGAAGTGGAAAGTCGAATCATTGATCAGCGCGAAGAGCAAAGCGGTCTGGCGACGGATGAGAAAGGAAATAAGAAAAAGCCCGTGACTGATAAAAAACTCACGGAAGCGGAGATCGAAAAAGAAGCTCGCTCCAAAGCGCTCAAGTCTTATAAAAAACTTTTCTCGCGGCTCGTGAATGAGAAAAAGGGCGATAAGCTCGATAAGTTTTATAATTCAGTGACGAAAGTTTTTGATCCGCATACGAGTTACTTAATTCCTGATGAGAAAGAAGATTTTGATATTGAAATGTCGGGGAAACTCGAAGGGATCGGAGCGATTCTTCGCGAAGATAACTCCTTCATTAAAGTTGAGCGCATTGTCCCTGGTTCTGCGTCTTGGAAAACAAAAGAAGTAGAAGCCGAAGACGTAATCTTAAAAGTTGCCCAGGGAGCAGAAGAGCCTGTCGATATTGTGGATATGTCCCTTCGCGATGCCGTGAAACTCATTCGAGGAAAGAAAGGGACTGAAGTCCGCCTCACGATCAAAAAACCAAATGGTCTCATTAAAGTCGTGCCGATCGTTCGCGACACTGTTGAAATCGAAGAGTCCTATGTCAAAGGAACACTCCTTGAACTTTCACCACTGAAGCAAAAAATTGGGTACATCAACGTGCCGAAGTTTTACCGCGATTTCAATGACCGCGCTGGCAGAAACGTCACCGACGACACAAGAAAAGAAATTGACCGGTTAAATAAAATCGGCGCCGATGGACTTATTCTTGATCTTCGCAATAACGGTGGCGGTGCACTGGAAGACGCTCGCATGATCTCTGGTCTTTTCGTTGAGAAAGGGCCGATCGTTATGGTGAAGGCCCGCGGAGAAAGTGTGGATGTTCTTGAAGACACCGACCCAAATATTGATTTTAAAAAGCCAGTAATCGTTCTCATTAATCGATTCTCTGCGTCTGCTTCAGAAATTGTGGCCGCGGCTCTTCAAGATTACGGACGTGCTGTGATCGTTGGGGGAGAGTTCTCTCACGGAAAAGGCACAGTTCAGGCAGTGGTCGATCTCGATGGATATTTGCCACCGATGCTGAAAGATTATTCTCCTTTGGGGGCACTCAAGATTACGATCCAAAAGTTTTACCGCGTGAATGGATCATCGACACAGTACAAAGGTGTGACTCCGGATATTATTCTTCCGGATCAGTTCGCGCATCTTGAGTCAGGAGAAAAATTTCTCGAGTACTCAATTCCTTGGGGGGAAGTGAAGCCCAAGAAGTTTGATCGCTGGAATCAAAAATGGAACACGAAGACACTTCGTGCCGCGAGCTCAACGCGCATTAAGAACAACCAAAAATTCCAGCACCTTCTCGATTCCATGAAATGGTACAAGGATCAGAAAGAGAAAACGAAGAGATCTCTGGTCCTCACTGATTTTGAAAAAGAAAGAAAAGAAGTTCGTGAACGTACGGATCTTTTCAAGAAAGAAGAAGAATCGAAGAACCTGAAGGTCGTTGATCTTTCTGCGACCAAAGACAAGGCCCAGCAGGAGAAATTTGAAGAGTTTTCCAAGACCCTTAAAAAAGATCCTGTCATCGAAGAGTCACTCATGATTCTCAACGATATGATGAATGTGAAGACCTGATCCTTGATTTATTGAACGAAAAGCTACACTATAAAAAGCTCTTCTTGCCACCACGTGGTTTGGAGAGCTTTTTTTATTTTACCGAGGCAAGATTTGAAGCTCACCACCAAAGAAAAGTACGACTATTACGAACGCTCAGTTCAAAACCCTGATGTAGAAGTGGAATTCATGCAAAATGAATTTAAACGCTTCTACCGGCGTTCTCCGTTTCTTATGCGTGAAGACTTTTGCGGCACGGGTGCCATTTCATGCAAATGGGTTGAACAGGATAAAAGATGTGAAGCCTTCGGTATTGATCTTGATCCGGAGCCGATAGAAATCGGGCAAGAGCGCCATTACTCAAAGCTTAAAAACACTGAGCAAAAGCGGATGCACTACCTTTTAGAAAACGTGATGAAGGTGAAAACTCCGAAGATGGATGTCATCTGTGCCTTCAACTTTTCTTATTTCTTCTTTAAAGAAAGAAAAGAACTTCTGAAGTACTTTAAGACGGTAAAAAAATCGCTCAATAAAGAAGGACTTTTCTTCGTCGATATCTTCGGCGGACCGGAGTCACAGAAGCTCGTGACGGATAAAAAGATCCTGAATAATCTCACTTACTATTGGGAGTGTCAGAGTTTTAATCCTATCACGCATGAGTGTTTGTTTGCGATTCACTTCAAGGACAAGAAAGGAAAGATGCATAAGAACGTCTTCACCTATGACTGGCGGTTTTGGATGATGCCAGAAGTTCGGGACATCATGCTTGAGGCCGGATTTTCCAAAGTGACTGCCTATTGGGAAGGCGATGATGATGACGGCGGCGGAGACGGCGATTTTCAGCCTCATACCGAAGGAGAGAACTGCGACGCCTGGGTTTCTTATCTCGTAGGTCACGCTTAAAAAGGTTCCAGCACACTTGTGGCTGCAGCTTGCGTCTAACGCAAGCTGCAGCCACAAGTGTGCTGGAACCGGATTAGAAAGTGATAGTGTTTAAAAGTTCGATAACTTTTTGGAATCGTGAAGTGGGGAAGACTTCTTTCAATTCGCGGATCATTTGAGAGCGGTTCATCTCTGAGTCCGCATACTTCAAGACGATCCTTGTAAATTCTTCGGCGACGATAAACACGATCGATATCGGTGAGACGTTATTTCCGAAGTGTTCTGAGAATCCAACACCATTTAAAGAACCATGGTGTTGACGAATGATTTGATCCGCACCCATGGGTGCGTGAGGAAATTGCGCTGCGAGCTCGGCAGAAATTTGGGCATGATTTTCAATAAGTGCCCTGTCCATTTCGTTAAAATCGGATTCGTTTAGTTCGAGCGTCGATTTAATACGACCGTATTCGTCTTTCTCAAGAGATATGTCATGGAAGAAAGCAATGAAGCAGATCTTTTCCTCCTGCTCCGGATTTCCCCAATCGATATTCTTAATGATGTGAAGTCCGACGTAGCTAAGAATCTGGGCGTGAGTAAAAAGATAGCTCGTTTTATTTGCGAAGAGACGATCCAGAAGGTGTGATAACTTGGTATTGCTCTTCGAGTTTCGCTTCATGGTCTCGATCGATTTATGGACAAATCGCACAGTTTCTTCCGTAATTCCCATCGACATAAGCTTCTTCGAAGCGAGCATAAGTGTCGAATCAGCAGCACTCAATTGTTCATCGAGCGATAGGTCTTCATCCTTCAAAGTCGCCATCAACTCAGAGGTCAGATTATTCACAAACTCCAGACGATCCATCTTTCCGATATAAAGATTCTCTGTCTCGGCTTCGGCGAGCTTTTGAATTTCGTTGGGAGAGAAGTCTTTCATCGTTTCAAAAAGCATGACAAAGCTTTTCTTGTCTTTTTGATAAACGGGACAAACGGATCTCTTGAGAAAACTAAAGTAGCTAAAAGGAATAGGGTAATATTCCGGAACTTCCATCTCAAGCATTGACTGAGCGGTGATTCCTAGTGCTTTTGCTGCTCCTTGAATCATCGTTTTTAATTGAAGCGAGTTTTTGATGTGAGCGAAACTTCCGGGAACTTCTTTTCCCGGACCAATCACAATCAGCGGAGTTTCGATCTCCTTTGACTTGATAAATGTGATGATTTCGCTAGCGCTCTGCTCTTTGCCGATTTGAGCACGGGCAATGATGAGTTTGATCTGGGATCCGGGAGCGGAGAGAAATTTCAAAGCCGTTGCCGCATCGGGGACAACGATCGTTTCGAGTCCCAACCAAGTCATGAGACTCAGACGGTAAAAGTTTTCGATTTTTGGATTGTTTTCTACCAAAAGCGTTAAATTCAAAATTCACCTATTCTTTCTAACGTGTATTACCAGTTTAGCCCCCAATGGTTTTTTACTCAATAAGGATAAAATGATAGAGTTTTACCATGAATTCCCTCACCGATTTTTTTGCACAAAAATTCAATACCCAACGGGATCAGTGGGAGAAGTCCCTCAGATCTGAACTAAAAATTGAAGACGTTAGTGCTAAGAGTATTAAGCGATGTGCTGAGGGGTCCTGGCCAGTCCTTTCCCTGGAGTCCAGTCACACCCATCAATTAAGATCCAATGAGTCCTGGAAAAAAGCCGCTCAAACCTATGTCCGGATCTCGGACGATATCCTAAGGACGATTCAGGATGATCTTCTCGCGGGAGTCCGTTTATTTTTCTTTGAGAAAGATTTTCTCTCAGACAGTGACTGGAATAAGATCTCCGCGGATCTCAATTCTCATCAAGATCACAACGACATCGTCGTGATTCTTCTCGGTGAGAGAAAAATCAACGAAGTGACCACTCGTTTTAAACTGATCGATGAAGAAAAAATGATTCTCGGGCGTGATGTTGCCGCTTCTGGAGGAAATAATATTCAGGAGCTTGCGACGATTGCTCATTCTTTAACAAAAGAGCTTCCTGAGAAAGATCTTTGGATCGGGGTTTTCCTTGATTCTCATTTCTTTAAAAATATGGCGAAAGTTCGGGCCGCGAAACTTCTCTCCACTAAAATTCTTGCAGAATACGGCGTGAAAAGAAATGTGTCTGTCGTGGGTCTTACGAGCTTTCGCGATTGGACACTCTACGAGCGCTATTCCAATATGCTCCGAAATAATGCATCCGTCGCTAGTGGCTATATTGCCGGCTGTGATTACGTTCAGTCTGCTGGCTATCAAACGATCTTTGAGTTTGAAACCGACTCTTCAGAGTTCGAACACGAAGAAAGATCACGCCGGATGGCGCGGAATTCTTCGCACATCCTTTCGCTTGAAAGTATGCTGGGTGTGGTAGAGGACGCAAGTTACGGTTCCTATCACTTAGAGAATCTCACGGAGGAATACGCTTCCGAGGCCTGGAAGCTTATGCAAAAGCTTCTGCCTATGAATGCTTCTCAATCTTCTGATTTTTTTACACGAGAAACGACGGTGGTAAGAGAACAAAGACAAACAAACCTTTCCACCAGGCGCCACGTCCTGGCCGGGGTGAATGATTTCCCTGATACGAAAGATCATCTGAAACTCAAAACACTTCTTAGCTCTCGATTTTTTCGAACAGGCAGAGAGTTTGAAGAACTTCGTCTTCGGATGGAAAATCTCATCGATAGGCCGGATGTTTATATTGGTATTTTAGGTGATTATTCCGCGCTCAATGCCAGAATCAACTTTGCTAAGAATTATTTTGAAATTCTTGGTCTGAAAGTGACTGACCCGGGGAAAGCATCGTTCTCCAAGGATGAATTACAAAAAGAGATTAGTACCCGGAAAGAAAAATTTCTCGTGCTCGTGAGTAGCGATGAAAAATCCGGCGAGCTTGCAGATCTATCAACTTCAGCCATGGAAAAATTCATCGCGGGCAAAGTTGAGGTCACGGGACTAAAGAATTTATTCGCCGGTCAAAATGTTTTTGAAGTCCTCTCCGGAATTGTTAACCGCTGGGAGAAGAAATGAATCGTCCCGATTTTTCACAAATCGCCTGGAGTGCACCTGAATTCAAAGCCGAGACGGGAGATGTATCCTTTGTTTCACCTGAAGGAATTCCACTTCGGACTGCTTACACCGTGAGTGATTTAAAATTACCAACACTTGCTCAAACTCTTCCCGGGTCAGCTCCTTTTGTGCGTGGACCGTATGCTTCCATGTACACTGTGCGGCCCTGGACGATCAGACAGTACGCTGGATTTTCGACGGCCGAAGAATCCAATCGTTTTTACCGAGACAATTTAACCAAAGGTCAGAAAGGCCTTTCGATTGCTTTTGATCTTGCGACTCATCGAGGCTACGACTCTGATCACCCTCGCGTGAAAGGGGATGTTGGGATGGCGGGAGTGGCGATTGATTCCATCCTCGATATGCGGGTTCTCTTCAGCGGCATCCCACTTGATCAAATGTCGGTTTCGATGACGATGAATGGCGCCGTGATTCCGATCCTCGCACTTTTCATTGTGGCCGGAGAAGAGCAGGGGGTAAAACCCGAACAGCTTACGGGCACGATTCAGAATGATATTTTAAAAGAATTTATGGTGAGGAACACGTACATTTATCCTCCTAAGCCATCGATGAGAATCATTGCTGATATCTTCTCTTATACGTCGAAGCACATGCCAAAATTTAATTCGATTTCCATTTCCGGATATCACATGCAGGAAGCCGGTGCCACCGCTGATCTCGAGCTTGCTTACACACTCGCCGATGGTCTTGAGTACTTAAGAACCGGAGTGAAAGCGGGTCTTGATGTTGACCACTTCGCCCCGAGGCTTTCATTTTTTTGGGCGATCGGAATGAATTACTTTATGGAAGTCGCCAAGATGAGAGCAGGGCGCCTTCTGTGGTCAAAAATTGTTGCTGATTTTAAACCGAAGAATGCCAAGTCCCTAGCACTTCGTACTCATTCGCAAACCTCGGGGTGGTCTCTTACGGCCCAAGATGTTTTTAACAATGTCACAAGAACTTGTATTGAGGCACTCGCTGCGACTCATGGTCACACCCAAAGTCTGCATACAAATTCTCTGGATGAAGCCCTGGCGCTACCGAGTGAGTTTTCATCTCGGATTGCTCGTAATACACAGCTCTTTATTCAGAACGAAACGGATACCTGTGATGTGATTGACCCATGGGGTGGCTCATATTTCGTGGAAAGTTTGACCCAAGATCTTGCGATGAAAGCTTGGGCGCACATTGAAGAAGTGGAATCTCTGGGCGGCATGAGTGCTGCCATTGCCAAGGGAATTCCCAAAATGAGAATTGAAGAAGCGGCAGCGCGGACGCAGGGCCGAATTGATTCGGGTGTTCAGCCGATCATTGGAGTGAATACTTATCGGAGGGCAAAAGACGATGTGCCCAATATTCTTCAAGTTCAAAATGCTGAGGTCCGCGAATCTCAAATACGAAGACTGAGCGATCTCAAAAAATCTCGTGACCAAAAAGTTGTTGAAGAAAAACTCCTGGCGATGACTGAAGCTTGCGAGACGGGCGTTGGGAATCTCCTGGCACTGGCGGTTGAGGCCGCACGCGCCAAAGCAACAGTCGGAGAGATGAGCTCCGCCATGGAAAAAGTTTTTGGCCGTCATCAGGCAGAAATACATACAATTAAAGGTGTGTACCTGAAAGAAGTCAAACAAGGGAAATACGACGTGAAAGAAATCCAGTCTCTCATGGAAAAATTCCAAAAAAACGAAGGCAGACGTCCAAGAATTCTCATCGCAAAAATGGGACAAGATGGTCACGATCGCGGACAAAAAGTGATTTCAACGGCGTTTGCGGATCTAGGCTTTGACGTCGATGTGGGACCACTTTTTCAGACGCCGGAAGAGACTGCCAAACAGGCCGTCGAAAATGACGTACATATCATCGGAGTTTCATCGCTGGCCGCGGGCCATCTAACACTCGTGCCGGAACTTAAAGCAGAACTCAAAAAACTTAATCGCGAAGATATCATGGTGACAGTGGGAGGAGTGATTCCTCCGCAGGACTATGACAAACTTTATCAAATGGGTGTGGCAGGAATTTTTGGTCCGGGAACGGTCATCGCTGATGCTGCTCGCGACCTCATTAAGAAGCTTAATCACAGCCTGGGACATGCGTGAAAAAGTCACTCACAGTCCAGGATTATGCTAAGGGAATTAGGGATCAGGACCGCACGATTCTGGGACGGGCGATTACACTCGTTGAAAGTACGAATCCTGATCATCAAAAATTGGCGCAAGAACTTCTGACGATTCTTCTTCCTGAAACCGGAAAGTCAAAACGCCTGGGTATTTCCGGAACTCCGGGAGTCGGTAAGAGTACTTTTATTGAAGCCTTCGGGAAACATCTCACGAGTCTGGGAAATAAAGTCGCAGTCCTCGCCGTAGACCCTACTTCTCAGGTGAGTGGCGGCTCCATTCTTGGTGATAAGACGCGCATGAATGAACTCGCCATCGATCCCCTGGCATTCATACGTCCGAGCCCATCGGGCGAAACACTCGGCGGAGTTGCTCGAAGGACGCGCGAATCACTTCTTCTGTGTGAAGCTTTTGGATTTGATTACGTACTTGTGGAAACTGTCGGTGTGGGACAATCCGAAACCACGGTGGCGCACATGGTGGATATTTTCATCATGCTCCTTCAACCGGGAGCGGGAGATGATCTTCAAGGAATTAAGCGCGGAATTCTTGAAGTCGTTGATCTGGTTGTGGTGACGAAAGATGACGGTGATAATCAAAAAATTATTCAGAAAGCAAAATATGATTACCAAAGAGCACTCGAAATTTTAAGACACGATTCAGGCCATATTCCGAAAGTTCATTCCTGTTCCGCCATCACGAAAGCGGGTCTTCCCGAGGTGGAAAACGCGATTGAATCTTTTCTTGCTTCTCGAAAACAAGCGATCCTAGAACGAAGAAATAATCAAAATATTGATTGGATGTTTGCTCTCGTTTTCGAGGGTCTCAAACATTCTTTTCATGAGCGCGTCTCTGAATCTGAAATAGAGAAAATGAAATCTCAAGTCATGAATCAGACAGTCACTGCCCCTATCGCCGCTGAAAGACTCTTAAAACTTTTTCTGAAGTAATTCTCTTCGCGTTATGGCCAGTCTCCTTGAAACCTGAAAAACTATTCTCAGTCTTAATATCAAGGAGTTTCTATGAAAAAGATTCTTGGTCTAGTTTGTCTTTTTGCCTCTGTTTCGGCTTTTGCTGCTTCAGTGAAGATCACATCATTCAATTACGTTCGGACCTCGCAAGATTTGATGAGTCCACTTGCAGAGCTCTGCGGAGCTGTTGAAGGTGCTACGACTGCACCGACATTCATTCAGGTTATTGTGGATCACAAGAGCTCAAAGCCTGCTTACTACAATACCTTCGCAGGTGTGAATGGCAAATTTTGTACATCCGTGATTACTTACCGTGGAACAGCGGAAGCCGTTCTTGTCGGTGGCGAAAAGACTTCAGTCACAATTAAATAGTGTTTCATTGTCCGGGTCCCTTCTGGGATCCGGGACAATCACTTTCATTCAGATATTTATTTTTTTCCATGTAAATAGGCTTATCGAGACCTCGCTCAAGAAGTCCTGGGCGATTTAATCCGGATACGGCATTAAACATGAATTAAGTGTTTTACGCCGCCGGCGAAGCTCTGCGTAAAATGCTGTGATTCTAGCCATGGAAAATGACCAGCTTGGCTTATCAATTTGGCCCACGGGAGTGCAGGAATTGGGTCGTATTCGCCTTGAATAGTGAAAACTTCAGGGCGCTGTTTTAGCATAGGGTGAAATAATTTCAAGTCGTCTCTGCATGTCTTGAGGCGTTTTAGTTAAAGCAGAAGGGATTTTCTTCTTCTCATCCGGAATTCTGCGATTAAGTTCTTCCGAAAACTTTTTGGCATCTTCGTCATTCAGAGGAGCAGGACTAATGAAAATGGCTTTTTCTTTTTTTTCGTGCAAGATAAAGATTCACTAGGGTTGCACCCCAAGAGTGACCGACAAGTATCCGATGAGGGGATGTTTCACTCAACACAGATTCTAAATCATCCAGCAGTAAATCGAGAGATGCATCTCCAGGAAATTCGGGAGTACCACGTTGTTGATATTCAACAATGTGATAATAGTCTTTAAGGGCTTCACCGAGTGTGTTCATGTAGCGAGACAGCGAAGGTCCCCCGTGAACGAGGACTATGGTGATCTCACCAGTTCCGTACTTCCAGGTCGGAAAATCAGCCACGCATCTTCCAAAGAAGCTGAGAAAGAAACGGACGTCTCGTCTCCCCAGTTGCTACCATCAAAAGTTTCGTGATCTTCAGATTATCCGGATCCGTAAACAGAAGAATCAGAAGTTCCTGAATGTAATTCGTGTTGAGAGTAATGTAATTATCAGTCCCCACTCCGAGCTTCAGATTTTTCTTTTCCCACCAAGAGAAAGGATGATCTTTGTAATCACGGAATGAATTCGTGAGCTTATTATTTGAACTCGGCAGAGCGATGAGCCCGACACCTTTATTGATCATGCGGTTCAGAACATCGTGCTGATAATGTTCGACTTCGCGAGCCGTATGAAATTTGACTTTCACGAATTCTCTTAATTCTTCTTGTGTAAGCCTTTCACCGCTAAAAAGTTTTTCGCGAATATTTTCGTGCTCGCGCCAGTCCATATCCATGAGCTCTTTCCAGTCTGACGATCCTTCTTTGACTTTAAGCCCGCGCTCGTTTTCCATCGCAAGTCGAAGAAAAAGTGAGTGGAAATAAAAGTTCGGATTAATCCCAAGAGAAAGTCCGTGCTCAAGAGTATCGATGTGCCAAATGTTGAGAGCATTATCGACGGCCTGGACACCTTTTTTTAGAGTGTGCCACGTCTCCCCGTGGTGGGAGCGAATCGCAAAACCTTTGAAGTGAAGTTTTCTAAACCCTTGCTGCATTTCCGCGAAATGCCCTT